>DAOUIB010000358.1:0-1658 GCA_034428275.1 Anaerolineae bacterium | reverse complement strand
TGGACATGAAACATGCGTTGGGAGTGGGGTTCGGCATCAGCATGGTCTCCCGATTTTGCCGGATTTTACCTTTAGGGTTAGAGATGCGCCAAATGTCTCGACGAAACTCAGGAGAGATAAACGCAAATTGAGTTAGTCGATTCACTTTGAAGAACTCTGACTGACACGGATCACATATCAATCAAAATCTTGATCGCGCCTTCGTCGCGGGCGCCCTGCAGCTCGTAGGCCTCCAGCACCTGGTCGAAGGGAAAGCTGTGGGTGATCAGGGGCCCGGCGTCGACCTCGCCGCTGGCGATCATCTGCAGCGCCTGGCGCGTAGAGGCATTGGCCGGGTCGCGGGTGGCGCCGACGGCGGCGCGCATCGTCAGGTTCTTGTAGAAATAGCCCTTCATCGGGAAGGGCATGCTGCTGGCGCGCGGCGCGCCGAAGTTGAGCAGGAAGCCGTCGCGGCGCGTCAGGGCCACGGCGAGGTTGACGCTCTCGACCTCGCCGGCGGCCTCAATGACGACGTCGGCCATGCGACCGTCTGTCAGGTCGGCGACGGCGACCACCGGGTCGTCAACGGCGTTGTGAATGCTGTGGGTCGCGCCGTAAAGCCGGCCGGCCTGCAGCCGATGGGCCTGCAGGTCGATGGCGATGACGCGGCGCGCGCCCATGCGGCGCAGCATCAGGTCGAACCACAGGCCGGCGGAGCCCTGGCCGATGACGACCACGTCCTGGCCGATGACGTTGGGCAGCTGCTTGCAGGCGTAGATGACCGTGCCGAACTGCTGGGCCTGCAACAGATGTGCCGGCGGCACTTCCGGCGGCAGATAGAGCACGTCCCTGGCCTTGACGAGGCAGTATTCGGCCATGCCGGTGTGGTCCGGGATGAGGGTCAGCGCCAGGCGGTCGGGCGGCAGGTCGTGGCCGGGCGCGTCGTGGGCGACCACCTCGCCGAGCACCTCGTGGCCGGTGGTGCCCGGCGCCATGGGATAGTCCTCAGGGTCGAAGTGATGCAGCCACTGGACGTCGCTGCCGCAAAGAGAGAGCAGGCGCGTGCGCACGAGGGCGTGGCCTGGCTGAAGGTCGGGCAAGGGGATTTCGATGAATTCGGCGCGGCCTGGGGCCATGACCTGGACGGCGCGCATGGTGGCGGGCAGGGACTGGTAGGTGGTGGGCACGGACGGAAACTCCCGGGGGGGCAAAAGGCGGCTGAAGTGTAGCGCGGGCGTTTTGCGGCTGCCATTTGCAGGCGGTACGTGGCCCTCACCCCCTGCCCCTGCCCCTTTCCCGCCCCGGGGCGACATGATATGTCGCCCGTACAACAATCCGAAAGCTCTGTACGAGCGGTTTATCAAATCGCACGCCCGAACCTTACGCAAGCGCCGCGCCCGCGGGCGACATGATATGTCGCCCGTACACCAGGGCATCTGCAGGGTCGATTGATCATTTCGCCCGGCACGCGCGGCACGCCGCAACATCGTTGAAACATCAGTCACATTGCCTGCCTGGCGCATAAAGCGCTACACTGGCCGCGCCGCTGCGACCCGGGAGACCAGCCGTGCCGCTACTCTTTGACATGCCCGTCGAACAATTGCCCTCGTACCGGGGCCGCAACCCGCGGCCGGAGGACCACGACGACTACTGGGCGCGCGCCCTGGCGGAGCTGGAGG
>DAOUIB010000357.1:0-3894 GCA_034428275.1 Anaerolineae bacterium | reverse complement strand
CCTGCTGCAAAGGCGTGGCCCGCTGACCAACACGCAAATCGGCAGCGCCCCGCCGAAAACCGGCTGGCGCGAAACGGTCCGCAAGCTGGAGGCCGCCGGCCTCCTGCGCAGCGAACCTGCCCTGTTGCCGCCGGCGCGCCCGAGACAGTTGCGCACGGCTGCCCTGGCCATCCCCCGCGAGAATATCGACGCCCGGCGCCATCAGATCGGACGCCGCTCGCGGCGCGGCGACCTGCTGGCCGGGGTGGCGGAGGCCGGTCCCGGGGGCCTGCCGCTGCAGGAGGCCCTGACGCGCTCCGCCACGGACCGCGCGACCCTGCGGCGGGCGGAGCGCGAGGGCCTGCTGCGCTGCCTTGGCTCGGGTGATGACGCACGACTGGTCTCCGCCGTCCCGCCCGGCGAACTGGACGCGACGCTGCTCAACCTGCGCCAGGCGCAGCGACCGCTGCGCGTACTTAAGCTGCTGGCCCGGGCGGACGCGCCCGTGGCGACCCGCCAGTTGCAGCAGGAAACCGGCATCACGCCCGCCGGCCTGCATCGTCTGGAGGACGCCGGCCTGATTCACCTCGGCAGCGCCGAGGGCTGGTTCAACGCCCGGGTGGCGGGGGACTACGTGCCGGAGGAGGCGCCGCCGCTGACGCCAGGGCAGCTGGCCGTCTGGCGGGAAATCGAGAGAGAGACCGGGCGCTGGCCGCAGGTCCGGGAGGCCGAAAAGCGTCGCTTTTTGCTCTTCGGCGTCACCGGCAGCGGCAAGACCGAAATCTACCTGCGCGCCATCGAACGCGTTTTGCAACAGGGCCGTCAGGCGCTCTTTCTGGTGCCGGAAATCGCGCTCACCGCGCAGACCCTGCGTCGCGTCACGGCCCGTTTCCCGGGTCAGGTCGCCGTGGCGCACAGCGGCCTCGGCGACGGCGAACGTCACCACATCTGGCGCCAGGCCCGCGCGGGCGAGATTCAGGTGGTGGTCGGCACCCGTTCGGCGCTGTTCACGCCCCTGCCGGACGTCGGCCTCGTCATTCTCGACGAGGAACACGACTCCAGCTACCGCCAGGGGCCGGACGCCGCCATCCCCTATTACCACGCCCGCGGCGTCGCCGAAGAGATGATGAGCGCCAGGGACGGCATTCTGTTGCTGGGCAGCGCCACGCCGGACGTCGAGACCTTTCATCGCGCGCAACGCGGTGACCTGCGCCTGCTGGAGTTGCCGCAACGCATCATGGGCCACCGCCGGCGCATCCGACAATTGACCGGGGCCGGCGAGCAGAAATCGCGCTACCTGCCGGCCCCCGCCGGTCTGGCGCTGATGGTCGACCTGGCCCCGGTGAGGCTGGTTGACATGCGCAGCGAACTGCGCAGCGGCAACACCGGCATCTTCAGCCGCGCCCTGCAGGCGGGCCTGCGCGACGTGCTGGCCAACCGGCAGCAGGCCCTGCTCTTTCTCAACCGGCGCGGCGCCAACACCTGGGTGTTCTGCCGCGATTGCGGCCACGTGGAGCGCTGCCCGAATTGCGACAACTCCCTCACCTGGCACCGCCACGACGGCCGCCTGCGCTGTCATCTCTGCAACTTTGAGCGCGCCCCGCCCCACACTTGCCCGGACTGCCGCTCGCGCCGCATTCGCTACTTCGGGGCCGGCACGCAGCAAGTCGAACAGGAATTGCAACGCCTCTTCCCGCGCGCCCGCGTCCTGCGTTGGGATGCCGACAGCGCCAGCAGCCCCGTCGCCCATGACCGCCTGTTGCAGCGCTTCAGCGACCACGAGGCGGACGTTCTGGTGGGCACGCAGATGATCGCCCGCGGCCTCGACCTGCCTCTGGTGACCCTGGCGGGCATGGTCAACGCCGACCACGGCCTCAACCTGCCGGACTTCCGCGCCGGCGAGCGCAGCTTCCAGTTGCTGACCCAGACGGCCGGGCGCGCCGGTCGCGGGCTGGCGGGCGGCCGCGCCATTCTGCAGACTTATCAACCGGAACATTACGCCATCCAGACGGCAGTTGACCAGGACTACCGCGCCTTCCACGAACAGGAGATCGCCTGGCGCCGTCGCCTCGGGCATCCGCCCTTCCGACGTCTGGCGCGCGTCCTCATCCAGCGTGAAAGCGAGGTCCGCGCCGAACAGGAAGCCCGCCAGGCGGCCGAACAGTTGCGCCAGATCATCGATACGAAAGACCTGCGAGGCAGCGAACTGATCGGGCCCGCGCCCTGCTTTTTCACACGAATCCGCCGCCAGTACCGCTGGCACCTGCTGCTGCGCAGCCCCGACCCCGGCCTCGCGCTGGACGAACTGCAGCCAGGCCGCGACTGGATCATCGACCTCGACCCGCTCGACCTGCTGTAGTTCCTGGCCAGTGTCGGCCCCCGTCGCTATGATGAAGGCATGGGAGCGCTGCCGGTCGCTGCATCCGGCGCGCCGGAGCGCTGTGGGGGAGTGTCATGGCGGAGAATGGAAGACGACTGTCGGTATCCACCTGGAGCCTGCACCGTCAACTCGGGCCCAGCTGGTGGGACAGCCCGGAAAAGCCGGAAAAATTATACAGCGAACCCTGGGGGCCGGGCGCGCTGACCCTGCTGGAACTGCCCGCGCGCCTGGCAGGCTTTGGCATTCACACCCTGGAGATCTGCCACTTTCACCTGTCGCAGCTGGACGATGCCTACCTCGAACGCGTCCGCGCGGCGCATGAGGAGGCCGGCGTGTCGATCTTCTCGCTGCTCATCGACGATGGCGACATCAGCAGCCCGCAACACCAGGCGCGCGACCTGGCCTGGATCGAAGGCTGGCTGGCAGTCGCCGGCAAACTGGGCGCGGACTGCGCGCGCGTCATCGGCGGCAAGACCCTCGACGACGGCGCCGTCGCCCGCAGTCGCGATGCCCTCGCCTCCCTGGCGGACGTGGCGGCGCGGCACAATGTCGGACTGATGACCGAAAACTGGTTCGACGTCACCGGCACGCCCGACCGGGTCTGTGAGCTGCTGGAACCCCTGCGCGACCAGGTGAGCCTCTGCGTCGACTTTGGCAACTGGAAGGGCGCGGACAAGTACGACGACTTCGCGCAGATCATGCCCTACGCCGGCTCGACCCACGCCAAGTGCAGCTTCACTTCGCCGCTCCAGCCCGACGCCGCTGACTTCGAACGCTGCCTGCGGGTCTGCGACGAGGGCGGCTTCTCCGGCCCCTACACCCTGATCTACGACGGGCCGGACGATGACGAATGGGACGGCCTGCGCATCGAGGCCGACATGGTGCGGCCCTGGCTGGGCTGACAGTCGGGGCAGGAGCGCATCAGCCCCTGTATCTGAAGGGGTTAATGAAGGAAATCCCCAGGCGTCTGAAGTCCTTTTCGTTTCTGGTTACGACCGTCATCCCGTGGTTTATGGCAATCATTCCAATCAGGAAGTCGACGTAGATATTCCTGGGGATGTTTCCGGAGTTTTTCACGAGCAGACCTGCCATCGCCTCCGTCATGATGACCGGCCTGCCCCCCGGCAGTTCCAGCCAACCGTATCTCGCTCTGAATCCATCAAGCGTTTTTCGCTGTCTTGCGGGATTTTCCCTGTCGGTTTCGTCAATGCCTTTCAGCAGTTCTTCATAGACCGGCGGCGTCAGAAACAGCCTGTCTCCTGGCACAGAATCAAACCACCGGATCACGTTGCGATCCGGTGACCGCTTGCCTCTTTCGATGACGATGTTGGTGTCGAGGACGAAACCTGCATCACTCACGGTCGAACGGGTACGGGATGGAACCGGGTTTGTTCCGATTTTTCTCAATGTTTTTGGCCCACTTGTCCATCACTTCATTTTCCAACGTCGGCCAGGGCTTCTCTTTTTTTTCGTCCGCTGCGCCCGGTTTGGGCGGGGCGGGTCCGCGGGTCTCGTCGATCTTCTTTTTGGCTTCC
>DAOUIB010000356.1:0-2097 GCA_034428275.1 Anaerolineae bacterium | reverse complement strand
CGGCTTGCCGGGGACATTTCAATCGCGCAAGGCGACCTGGACAAGCTCTTCATTCTTGACCTTGGCCACAATATGTTGAGCGGAACGATTCCGCCCGAATTCAGCAATCTGCCCAGCCTGAATGCTATTTCTCTTCGGGACAACAGGTTGAGCGGGACGATTCCGGACGCTTTCGGCAATCTGAAGCAGGTCTCGTGGCTGGACCTCTCGCAGAACCAACTGGAAGGCACTCTGCCCGGGTCCCTGGGAGGCCTCCGCAACCTGAAACGCCTGAACCTGGGACAGAACCGGTTGAGTGGGGCAATACCTGCATCGTTTGGAGACCTTCACAACCTGGAACGCCTGAACCTGGGAGAGAACCGGTTGAGCGGGGTGATCCCGGCGGCGCTCTGCAATCTTGGCAATCTGACCCAACTGAGACTTCACCTCAATCAGTTGAGCGGGGCAATACCTGACTCGCTGGGAGACCTGGAGAACCTGGAATTCCTTTCCCTGACAGGCAATCAGCTTGGCGGCAGCATTCCGGAATCGCTGGGCAACCTGGAGCAACTGGCAAGGTTGGGTCTCAATGGCAATCAGATAAGCGGGCCGATTCCGGCCTCGCTCGGCGGGCTGGAAAACCTCACGACATTGTATCTTGGAGATAATCCGCTTTGCGGCACGATCCCGGCAAGTTTGTTCAACATAGAGACCCATGACCTGCCCGTCGACGGGCTGCCCGCATGCCCGCCATCCAAAAGCGGAAGCAGTCAGTAGCTTCACATGTTTCCGCCGGGCAGAAAGCCGGCGAACGCAGTTCCACGACCGCCAACATCAACGAGACAGAGCGATTCGCGCTACACTTGGGCAAAGCGCGGGGAGGGATGCCATGATGGTGGCGCCGGAAAAGGTGGTGCGCAGCACCTGCCCCTACTGCGGCGTGGGCTGCCAGATGGACCTGCACCTGCGCGACGACCTCATCTACCGCGTCGAGGCGCCCTTCGACAGCGCCCCCAACTACGGCAACCTCTGTGTCAAGGGCCGCTTCGGCCTCGACTTCGCCACCCACCCGCGCCGTCTGACAAAACCGCTAATCCGTGATGGCAAGCCAGGCGAGTTCCGCGAGGCCGGTTGGGAAGAGGCCCTGACCCTGGTCAGCGAAGGTCTCGGGGCCATCGTGGCCGAAAGCGGCGGCGACAGCATCGCCACCTACGCCTGCGCCAAGGCCACCAACGAGGACAACTACGTCTTTCAGAAGTGGGTGCGCGCCGTGCTGGGCACCAACAACGTCGACCACTGCGCGCGGCTCTGCCACGCCGGCAGCGTCACCGGCCTGCAACTGGCCATCGGCTCCAGCGCCATGAGCAACAGCATCGGCGAGATGGAGGACCTGGACACCTTCATCGTCACCGGCAGCAACACCACCGAAACGCACCCGGTCATCAGCCTCTTCCTCAAGAAGGCGGTGCGCCAGAACGGCGCCAAACTGATCGTCATCGACCCGCGCCAGATCGAACTGACCGACTTCGCCACGCTCTGGCTGCGGCAGGAGCCGGGCACGGACGTGGCCGTCTTTCAGGCGATGGCCCACGTCGTCGTCACTGAACGGCTCTACGACGCCGACTTCATCGCCCGCCGCACCGAGGACTTTGACGACTACGTCGAGTCGCTGGAGCGCTTCACGCCGGAATGGGCGGAAGGGGTAAGCGGCGTGCCGGCGGAGGACATCCGGGCCGCGGCGCGTATGTACGCCAACGCGGAGCGGGCCGCCTTCTACTGGGGCATGGGCATCAGCCAGAGCACGCACGGCACCGACAACGCCCTGTCGTTGACCAACCTGGCGCTGATGACCGGCCACGTCGGCAAGCCGGGCACCGGGCTCAACCCCCTGCGCGGCCAGAACAACGTGCAGGGCTGCTCCGACAGCGGCGGCCTGCCGACGGTCTACACCGCCTACCAGCGCGTCGACGACCCCCGAATTCGCGGCCGCTTCGAACGCGCCTGGGACGTGACCCTGCCGCCGAAGCCGGGTCTGACCGTGACCGAGATGGTCGACGGCGCGCTGACCGGCCAGATCCGCGCCATGGTGGTCATGGGCGAGAACCCGCTGATGAGCGA
>DAOUIB010000355.1:0-6326 GCA_034428275.1 Anaerolineae bacterium | reverse complement strand
AGGCCATGCCGCTGGCCGTCAACGTCCTGGAGCGCGACACGCTGGGGGCGGCGCGTGAGGAAATCCTCAGCGAGTGCGGCAACATCGACATCCTGATCAACTGCGCCGGTGGCAACGACGCGCGCGCCATGACCTCACCAGACAACGCGCAAAACCTCTTCAACATCGATCAGGATGCCCTGCAGTGGACCTTCGACCTGAATTTCTTCGGCACCCTGCTGGCCTGCCAGGAACTGGCGCCACCCATGGCCGAATCCGGCCAGGGCGTCATCGTCAACATCTCCTCGATGGCGGCGCAGCGCCCCCTGACCCGCGTCCTGGCCTACGCCGCCGCCAAGGCCGGCATCGACAACTTCACGCGCTGGCTGGCCGTCTACCTGGCACAGGAGTACAGCCCGCAGATTCGCGTCAATGCAATCGCTCCGGGCTTCTTCCTCACCGAACAAAACCGTCTAATCGTCAGCAATGAGGACGGCTCGCTGAAGCCGCGCGGCCAGCAGATCGTCGACCACACGCCCATGGGTCGCCTCGGGCAGCCTGAGGAACTGGTCGGCACCCTGCTGTGGCTGGTATCGGAGGGCGCGCGCTTCGTCACCGGCACGGTCATCCCGGTCGACGGCGGCTTCAGCGCCTACAGCGGCGTTTAAAGACGGGCGCCCGGGCGTGGTTGCCCGGACGCCGCTTGCAGGATCGAAACTGGCTACTCGCTGGCCGCAGGCTCGAAATCCAGCGCCACGGAGTTGATGCAATAGCGCAGACCGGTCTGGTCGCGCGGACCATCCTCAAACACGTGGCCCAGATGCGAGTCGCAGCGGCTGCAGGTGACTTCCGTGCGCCGCATGCCGTAGCTGTTGTCCGGCCGCCAGTCCACCGTGCCTTCCTCAATCATGTCCCAGAAGCTGGGCCAGCCGCAGTGTGAATCGAACTTGGTGCCGGAGGCGAAGAGCTGCTGCCCGCAAGCCGCGCAACAGTAGGTGCCGTCCTCCCTGTGGTCCACGAATTCACCGGTGAAGGGGCGCTCGGTCGCCTGGCGCCGCAACACGGCGTACTGCTGTGGCGTTAACTGCTCGGCCCACTCGGCCTCGCTCTTGCGAACCTTGCTCACGTCGGCCATGTCAACCCTCCTGACTTCCCGCCTGTCTGCTGACAGTATGCGCCGCAAATCTTGCCAGAATCTGAACATGGCATCAGTGTCGCATGAAATGAGGAAAATTCACCAAAGTGCCACAGTTAACAAAAGTGCAAATGCGTGAAATCGTCCACGCCGCAAGAATTCCACACAGAAGTGGGCGTTAGAGACCATAGACTGTAAGTTTAGGTTGGTGCCATAATGTTTGCTAGTTAAGGAGAGAATCAAGGCAACAGCATGAGACAGTCAGATAGGGATCCACAGCCCAAAATGATGGAGCAAATTGCAATCCATCTGAAGTACGAGGGGCCGGAAGTCCAAAATGGAACTATGGACCTTGAAGATGTCATCCCAGTCTTACAGGGATTCTCTGGCGCTTTTTCACAAACAGCTGGAACCGAGAATCTCACCATTTCGCATCGCATAAAGTTATCGGGAGTCCAACAGGGATCAGCCGACATCATTTTGGAATTGCACCAGTGGCTCCCTGACAATACAGAAAACATCGCGACTATCGCTGGAATGTCTGCATTTGAAAAAGCTTTCGAAGGGATTGCCTTTGCAATTGTAAAAAGGATTTTCGATGTGATCAGAATAAAAAAACACGTAGGGGCGGACACTCCCACAGTGCATATCACGGCAGAGAATAGCATAGTTATCAACAATTCGAATGACGCAACAATAGTTGTTCCACCAAGATCTTATAAGCTTTTCGAAAATGGCTCGCTTGATGAGCACTTGGAGCAGCTTACGAAACCGCTGCAAGAAGGGAAAATTGACGCGGCAGATTTTAAAGTGCAGGCCAACAATAAGGAAACGCTTAGTCAGCGAATCACATCAGATGAACGTCCATATTTTGAAGTCAAGGAACCTGAAGTCAAGACTACTACTATGGAAACAGAACTCGTTGCAACTCTAAACTCATTGACAAAGACTACCAACAGTGGCTACTTGTACTTACTAGGAGAGAATGGAGACAAGCGAATCTTTTATCGTTACAAGGGTGATGACCCTACAAAATTACACACCATATTCGGAAACTATAGTGGGCCCGTGACGATCCGATGCAAGGCGAAATTGGATGAACAATTGATTGTACTTTCCGTAGATATTTTTGATGTTGATCGCTTGCAATTGGATATGTTTGGTGACGCGTTGGACGGCGGCCCTGAAGAAGACACGTCCTAGATTGGTATCCAAACCAAATTGGGCTTGTTGCGAAAGTGTTACGCACAGTTTGTCACCTACAAAGCGCACTTCCTATAGCAAAGGCCCTCTATGATTTCACAGCGTGCCGCCCAGGTTCCAGGGGTTGAATTCCGCCTCACCCACGCCCAGGGCCTCGCTCTTGGATTGTCTGCCTGAGGCGACCGCAATCATCAACTCCAGCAACTCCTGCGCCGCGTCGTCCATCGAAAGCCCGTTGAGAATGCGGCCGGCGTCGAAGTCCATGTCCTCTTCCATGTGTTGGTAAAGGGCCGAGTTGCTGGCCAGCTTGATGCTGGGGGCGGGCAGAAAGCCGAATGC
Source organism: Anaerolineae bacterium (assembly GCA_034428275.1). Lineage (GTDB taxonomy): Bacteria > Chloroflexota > Anaerolineae > Aggregatilineales > Phototrophicaceae > JAGWBD01. The sequence continues at coordinate 3,670 of DAOUIB010000355.1, read as the reverse complement.
CGAACCGCGCCCGGTCGTGAACACCACCAGGTTGGAACCGCCGGCCACCTGGCCGGTCACCGCCACCGGGTCGTAGCCCGGCGAATCCATGATGGTGAAGCCGCGCGCCGTCACCGGCTCGGCGTATTCGTAAACGCCGGTCAGGGGTGTGCTGCCGCCCTTGGCCACCGCGCCCAGCGACTTTTCGTAGATCGTCGTCAGGCCTCCCAGTTTGTTGCCTGGCGAAGGGTTGTTGTCAATTTCCATGCCATGCTTTTCGCTGTGCTGTTCCCACCAGCGAATGAAGTCAAGCAGGCGTTCGCCCACCTCACGGTTGACGGCGCGCCGCGTCAGCAACTGTTCCGCGCCGTAGATTTCCGGCGTTTCGCCCAGCACGACCGTCCCGCCCTGGCGCACCAGCAGGTCCGAGGCCGCACCGAGTACCGGGTTGGCCGTCACGCCGGACCAGCCGTCGCTGCCGCCGCATTGCAGGGCGACCATCAGCTCGGAAACAGGGCGGGGACTGCGGGCGCAGGCGTTGACCTGCGGCAGCATGGCTTCGATGGCCGCCACACCGGCTTCAATCGTCTTGCGAATGCCGCCTTCCCCCTGGATCGTGATGCCCGGCGCCTGGCGGCCATTGCCATTCAGGTTGTAATTGGACACCAGGTCGGCGACCTGGTTGGCCTCGCAACCCAGACCGACGATCAAATAGCCGCCGATGTTGGCATGCCGCGCCATCCCGGCCAGGGTCCTTTGCAGAAGCACGTAGTCCGCGCCGCCAATCTGAACGGCGCAGCCGGCCAGATGCGCCAGGGCGATGACCCCGTCGACGTTGGGATAGTCCGCCAGTCGTTCCGGCGTGAAGTGATGCGCGATTTCCCGCGTCGTGTGCGCCGAGCAATTGACTGTCGATATGACGGCGATGAAGTTGCGCGTACCGACCTGCCCGTTTTCGCGCAGGTAGCCGTCAAAGGTGAGCCGTTGCGCCGGCGGCACGTAGTCCACGGCTGCGACATCCCGGGCAAACTCGTATTCCTGTGCGAGTTCCTGCACGGCCAGGTTGTGCGTGTGGACGTGGTCGCCGGCCTGTATGGGCCGCGTGGCGAAGCCGATGGTCTGGCCGTAGCGCCGCACCGTCTCACCGGAGCCAAGGTCTTCCAGCGCAAACTTGTGGCCGTCGGCGACAAAGTCGCGCAGAGCCAGAACGCCCCCGTCGCTCTCCAGGGTCGTGCCTGGCTGCAGGGGTCTGCGGGCGATGGCCACGTTGTCGCCCGCGTTCAGGCGGATGGCGACCTCGTCAAAGGCTACGTTCGACTGGAAGACGTCTCCGAAGAAACGAACATTCTTGTCCACCATGACTCCGTTCCTCTGTTTTCTATACGACCCGCGCGACATTCATCAATTCGCCGATGCCTTCGATCCTGATAACGATCACGTCGCCGGCCAGCAGCGTGAAGTCCGGCGGCGGCACGATGGCCGTTCCCGTTAACAGCACGGCGCCCTTTGGCAAGCTGTAAGTGCGGCCCAGAAAGTCGCCCAGCTCCGGGATGCGGCGCCGAATGCGACTGGTATGAATCGAGCCGCGAAAGACTTCATCGCCTTCGCGTTCGATGCGCATGTGTATTTGCGCGTCCGGCCAGTCCTCCGTGGCGCGCAGGGCAATGCCCGGGCCGAGCGCGCAGGAGGCCGTGAACATCTTGGCCTGGGGCAGGTAGAGCGGATTGGCGCCCTCGATGTCGCGGCTGCTCATGTCGTTGCCCACGGTGAAGCCGACCGCTTCCATGGCTGGATTGTAGACCACGCCCAGTTCCGGTTCCGGCACGGACCAGCTGGCATCGGAGCGGATGCCGACCTCGCCGCCCGGGCCGATGACGCGCCAGGCCTGGGCCTTGAAGAAAATCTCCGGTCGCTCCGCGACGTACACGCGGGCGTAAACGTCGCCGCCGTCGACGGCTTCTTCCTGACGCGCCTTGCGGCTGTCCTCGTAGGTCACCCCCGCCGCCCAGACCTCCTGTTCATCCACCGGCGCCAGCAGGGGCAAGGCGAAATCCCCGCGGGGCCAACGCTTTTCCGCCGCGGCCGCCCGTTCCCGCAAGTCGTCGATGGCATCCGCGGCCCGACCCACACTGCCAGTCAGCAAGTCAGCGAGCGATCCAATGGCATCGTGAACGTCCGAGACGGTTTCGCCATCCTGCAGGACGAAGCGCGGCCCCTGCTCCGGATCGAGAACGCGCAGCAGAATTGGATCGCTCATGTCGGGTCTCCCTCATTCCGGTAGGTGATTTGCCCTGGCAGCGGACTCGTCGCCGACCAGCCGCCGTCCACGACGAGGGTCTGGCCGGTGACGTAGGCGGCTTCCGGCGACAGCAGGTAAAGCGCGGCGGCGGCGATTTCCTCCGCCAGGCCCACGCGTCGCACGGGGATTTCATTGCCCCAGGTGCTTTCGAAGTCCGGATCATCCGCCAGATTCCGCGGCGTCAGAATGGCGCCGGGCGCGATGCTGTTGATGGTGATCCCGTGTGGCGAAAGATCGTGCACCAGGCTGCGCGCCAGCATGCGCAACGCGGCCTTGGTCATGCCGTAGGCTTCCAGATGGTGCACGGCCTGCAGCCCTGTCACCGACGACATCAGCAGTATGCGGCCGCCCTCCCCCTGGTCACGCATCTGACGGGCCGCGGCCTGCGCCAGAAAGAAGGAGCCTCGCAGGTTGAGGTTCAGCACGCGCTCCAGAGCGGCCGGCTGGTAGTCAAAGAAATCGCCATAGAGCGTCAGGCCCGCGTTGGCGACGGCGAAGTCCAGACGCCCCCATGCCTCCACCGCCCTGGCGACCATCGCGCGAATGACGTCCACGTCGCCAGCGTCGCCGGCGAACGAAAGGCAATCGCCCCCTTCAGCCTGAATGCACGCCGCCGCCGCGCTGGCGCGCTCGCCATCGACGTCATTCAGCAGGACCTGCGCGCCTTCGCGGGCGAGCTGGCGGGCGATTTCCTGGCCGATGCCTTCTCCCGCGCCTGTGACCAGGGCGACGCGCCCGTCGAAGCGTCCCATGCATTGCCTCACACCGGATTCCCGCGCTAGTATAGCCAGCCCTGCCCGCGCATCACAACCGGCGGAAAGCCATGAGCGGACCTGTCGCCATCCCTGCCCTGAAGGACATCCTGGCCGACGACGCTCCTGCAACCCGCAGCGTGGGCCAGGGACCTGCTGGCGCCCTGCCTCTCACGGAAGACATGTTGCGCCATGCCGGCAGCGGCCACCTCTTCGGGATGACGCAAAACGCCGGCATGGGCTGGGACCCGGCCGAGGTCGCCCGGCCACAGTATCTCGTTCTCAGCACCCAGGGCGGCCTGCGCGCCGACGACGGCCGACCCCTGGCGCTGGGCTATCACACCGGCCACTGGGAGGTCGGCCTGCTGGTCCGGGCCGCCGCCGAGACTCTCCGCGAACAAGGCGGACTGCCCTTCGCCGCCCACTGCAGCGACCCCTGCGACGGGCGCAGCCAGGGCACGGAAGGCATGATGGACAGCCTTCCCTACCGCAACGACGCCGCCATCGTACTGCGCCGCCTGATCCGTTCCCTGCCGTTGCGCAAGGGCGTGCTGGGCGTGGCCACCTGCGACAAGGGTCTGCCGGCCATGATGCTGGCCCTCGCCGGCAGTGCATGGCTGCCGGGAGTCATCGTACCGGG
>DAOUIB010000354.1:0-6951 GCA_034428275.1 Anaerolineae bacterium | reverse complement strand
AGCCACGGCGCCGACTGGCAGGGCGCGCGCGAAAGCCGGCCGGCCCTGGCGATCACCGGCCCCGCGACGCTGCAGCGCTGGGTGCGCACCCTGGCGCGCCGGGGGCTGGAGACGCATTTGTGGTGCGTGTTGCGCGGCGTGGACCTCGACGCGGAGTTGCGCCTCGTCACCGCGGCCTGCCGGGTGCCCGGCGTCCGTTCCATGCTGCTGGCCTTCGAGGCCGAGCCGGGCGGCAGCTACTTCAGCGCCGGCGACGCGGCCCGCGCGCGCGAACTCATCGCGCGCATCCGCGCCGGCATCGCGCCGGACTTTCACCTGGGGCTGAACCTCGACGCCCGCGGCCGGCACCCGGCCAACATCCATCTGCGCGAGTGGGCGCCCTGGGTGCAGAGCCTGCACCCCATGATCTTCCACTACGAGTTCGGCGGCGGACGCAGCGGCGCCGACGCCTGGCTGGACCAGGCCTTCGGCACCCTGGAGCGTTATGGCCTGCCCCTGGTGCCCATGCTGCAGACCTATCCGCGGCCCGGCCCGGTGCCGCCGGAGCACATCGCGCGCGCCGCGGCCGGCGCCTGGAGCAAGGGCGCCAGCGGGCTGAGCCTCTTTCGTTACGGCGGGGACTGCTCCAGCGAATCGGTCCTGCAGGCCGTGCGCGGCATCGACCCGCAGGGGGCCCGGGTGCAGGTCGGCGCAACGGGGGAGGGGCCCCGCTGGCGGCGCTTTCGCGTCAGCGCGGCGAGCCTGCGCGTCCGCCGTCTGCCGGGCCGCCATTCCACGGTGCTGGGGCGTGTGCCCTATGGCAGCATGGTGGACGTCAGCGGCGAGTCGCGCACGGAAATGGATGGCTACGTGTGGTGGCGCGGCCAGCAGGGCTGGCTGCCCCAGCGGCGCAGCGACCGGCGTCACACCCTGATGGTCGAGGTCACGCCCGCCACGCCGCCGCAGGGTCAGGCCCTGCTGGTCTCGCGCCTGCGGCCGCCGCAGGGCGTTGACGGGCCGGAGACGCCGCTCAAGCGCTTTCGCGTCCTCGCCGACGGCCTGAGCGTGCGCAGCCAGGCGGCCCTGCGCAGCGACTATCTGCGGACGGCCCGTCTGCAGCGCGACGACGAGCTCTGGGTGGAGGCGGACGCCTGGGTGGAGCAGGACGGCTTCCGCTGGTGGTTTCACGGCACGGGCTGGAGCGCGGAGCTGGCCGCCGGCAGCGGCCTGCGCTTCCTCGAAGACCTGACGCCGGCGGTGCAACGCCTGCGGGCGTCGCGGCCGCCGCTGGCGCAATTCAGCGCCCGATCCGCCGGTCTGCGCGCCTGGAGCGACGGGCCGTCGGATTCGGCCAGGGTCGGGGGCGAGGACCGGGAACTCACGAAAAACGGCGACGGGACGGAAACTGTCGACGGCGCGGAAGACGTCGAAGAAGTCGGGGTTGAGGAAGAAACGCCGCTCAAACGGTTTCGCGTGCAGGTGCCGCGCCTCTCCATTCGCAGCCACCCTTCGCTCTCCGGCACGAAGCACGAGACGCGCCTGCTGGAGGACGAGACCATCGAGGTGCGCGCCAACGCCTGGGTCGAGGAAGACGACTACCTCTGGTGGCTGCACGAGCCCGGCTGGAGCGTGGAACGCGGCCTGGAGGGGGAAGTGCGCTTCATGGAAGACCTCACGCCGGAGATTGAGCGCAGCGTCGACGGGGCGCGCGGCCGGCCGGAGGACTTCCCCGGCGCGCCGCCGCCGCGCGACACGCGTCCGCGCTGGCAGGTGCTGGCGCTGAGTTTGCCGGTGCATGACGCGCCCGGTTCGAAGTCGGTGCGCTCCGGCCGCCTCGAACAGGGCGACGTCCTGCGCGTGCCCGATGACCCGGCGCGCCTGGTGGAGGCGGACGATTACCTCTGGCTGCGCCATGGCGAGGGCTGGAGCGCGGTGCGTCGCCTCGACGGAAGGGCGGAGTTTCTGCTGAATCTGGACAGCCTGCCGCTGCTGGGGACCCTGCTGCGGCGGCATCCGGTGGACCTGGCGGAGACGAACTGGGCGCAGTACTTCGGCAACACCAGTTTCGCCTGGCGGCGCGGCCGTGAATACAGCTACCACCGCTACGCCCAGGGGCTGCACAGCGGCCTGGATTATGGCTGTTACAAGCACGTGCAACCCGGCCCGCGCGTGTTCGCCGGCCTTGAGGGCGTCTCGGACGGGCGCGGCAACAAGTACGGCCCCAACCGCCTCGACGTGCGCGTCGGCCCCTATCGCATCATCTACGGCCATCTGGGCAACCCGGCCAACCTCCCGCGCGAGGCCCCGGTGTCGCCGCGGACGCAGATGGGCCGCATCGAGGACACCCTCTTTCACGTCCACCTGGAGATTCGCTACAAGGACAGCTACATCCTCAATCCGCTGCTCTTCATGTCGAGCCGGATGGTGCAGGAGTTTGTGGAGCGCTTCCCCCTGCGCGTCGGCCGGGCCGACGACACCCACGTGATGCGCTTCATGCAGACGGAGAGCTGGGACCGCTGGCTGACGCCGCTGGACCAGCCGGTCATCCGCCTCGGGGGTGAACTGATCGGGCCGACGGCCAGCTAAAGCGAGAGACTCACCAGGCGCAGCAGGAAAAAGAGGTTGATGCCGACCTGGGCCACGATGCTGGCGCGCGCCGAGGCGTTGCGCGCGCGCAGGACCCCCAGCCACAACCCCAGCGCCAGGCGCGAGACGAGGAGCGCCGCGGGGTCCGCGCCGGCGGGCGCGCCTGCGTAGGCCAGCAGGTGAAACAGCGCCCAGGCGAGCGCCGTCAGCAGCAGGGCGGCGCGTCGGCTGCTGCGGGCCTGCAACGCGGGTTGCAGCAGGCCGCGGAAGACCAGCCCTTCGGCCAGGGGCTGCAGGAGCAGGAGATACAGGGCCGCCGCCAGCCAGGCGACCGCGCCCGGCGCTGCGGCGGCGCCGAGGCCCGCCAGTTCCGGCGTCGCCAGGCCGCCCCCGCCGGACGCCAAAGTCAGGGTATCGAGGAAGAGGGCCGCCGCCACGCCGGTCAGCAGGGCCAGCGCGGCGGGCGTCCCGCCCGGCATAAGCGGCAGCGACGCGCCGTGGCGCCGGTAACGGGCGCGCAGGGCGTACAGGACCAGGGCCGCGCCCGCGCTCCAACCGGCCAGTGCCGCCCAGGGCGCCCCGTCCGTCAGGAGCAGGGCCGGCAGCGCGCCCAGCGCCAGCGCCGCCAGCAGACTCAGAATTGCCAGGGTGGCGCGCGCCAGGCTCCAGGGAGGGGCAGTCATGCCCGCGATTGTACAGCGTCGCCGGGGGCGAATCGTCCCCCGTTTCACAAATTTGGTATACTGGCCGCACCGGAGGGGTAGCATAGTCTGGCCTAATGCGCTCGCCTGGAACGCGAGTACGGTGTCAAAGCCGTCGTGGGTTCGAATCCCACCCTCTCCGCCACAGGCCTGCGGACAGGGAGTGACATGCTGCCGGGCGAGGGGCACAATTCCCGCGTGATTCGGGGTACGCGCGCCCGGTGATCCGACGCCTGCAGGCGCTGCCGCTGCGCCGGCGCCGCATCGCCCTCGGCCTGCTCTTCGCCGCCGGCCTGCTGGTCATCCTGCTGGTCACGCTCCTCCTGATTCTGCTCACCTTCAACGCCGGCGGCCGCCGTGACAGCGCCGTCGCGCTGGAAGCGGGCGTGCGCGTGCGCGAGTTCGCCGCCCTGCCGGATGACGACGCCTACCCCGCCGCCATCAGCGCCGCGCCGGAGGGCGCGCTCTACACCGGCAGCTTCGTCAGCGGCGCCATCTGGCGAGTGTCGCCGCAGGGCCAGGTGGAGGAACTGCCGGGGACGCGCGGGGCGCTGGGCGCGGTGGCCGGGCTGCAGGCCGCGCCGGAGGGCGTTCTCTACATCATCGACCAGTGGGACGCCAGCCCCCTGAGCACGGGCGGGGCGCTGCTGCGGCGCGCGGCCGACGGCCGTCTGCAGGAACTGGCGGATGACTTCACCGAGCCGGACGACGTGACCCGCGACGGGGCGGGCAACGTCTACGTCAGCGACCGCGGCGCGGGCCTCGTGTGGCGTTTGACGCCCGCGGGCGAGAGCGGCCCCTGGTGGCGCCCGCCCGCCGGCGAGGGGCTGGCCTCGCCGACCGGCCTCGCCTGGGACGCGACGCGGCAGGCGCTGGTCGTCACGGACAGCGCGCGCGACGCGATCTACCGCGTTTATGCGGACGGGACGAGCGAAACGCTCTATGAACACGGCGAGGCCGGGCACGCGCCGGGTCTGGATGGCGTGACGGTGACGCCGCAGGGCCGGATTCTGGTGGCGGCGCAGAGCCAGAACGGCCTGGCCCTGCTGGAGGATGGCGAGCTGCGCTATCTGGCCGGCGTGTTTCGCGGCATCAGCGACCTGGCCTGGTCGGCGGGGCGCATCTACGCCACCAATTTCGATTCCTTTTCGCTGGTCGTGGGCCTGTTGCGGCCCCGACTGCCCTTCGCGCTGGACGTGATCGACGCCGGCGCGTCGTTGGGGGGCTGAAAATCACAGACAGGAGGACGACATGCTGCTGAAGGACAGGGTTGCGGTGGTCACGGGCGCCGGACGCGGGCTCGGGCGCGCTCTGGCGACGGGCTTCGCCGCCGAGGGCGCGGCGGTGGTTTGCGCGGCGCGCACGGGCGCGGAAATCGAGGAAGTGGCGGCGGAGATCCGCAATGCGGGCGGCAGGGCGCTGGCGCAGCCGACGGACGTGAGCGACCTGGCGTCGGTGGAGGCCATGGTGGCGGCGACTCTGGCCGAGTGGGGCCGCCTCGACCTGCTCGTCATCAACGCCGGCATCTGCCCGGACATGGGACGCAGCATCTTCGAGAGCGAGACGCAGGAGTGGGTCGATACCGTCGCCATCAACCTGAACGGCGCGTATTTCTGCGTGAAGGCGGCCGCGCCCCACATGCGCGAGAGCGGCGGCCACATGATCCTGATCGGCTCCGGCAAGGGGCACCGCGCCATGCCCAACGACAGCGCCTACGCCTGTTCCAAGGCCGGCGCCTGGATGCTGGTGCGCACCATGGCCGAGGAACTGGCGTCGTCGCGCATCTGCATCAACGAGTTGATCCCCGGCCCGGTCGACACCCCCATGAACCCGAAGGGCAGGGACCAGCCCTCGGCGAGCGAGTGGCACAAGCAGCCGGAGGACGTGCTGCCGCTGGCGCTCTTCCTGGCGACGCAGCCCCTGAGCGGGCCCAGCGGGCAAAGCTTCAGCCTGATGCGCCGCGATTCGCAGTGAACCCGGCGTTTTGCATGGCCTCGCAGCCGCCTGGCGGCCCCGCCGGGCGAGGCCCCCGCGCAGGGTCCTGATGCTGGCGAAGCTCTACGGCTGGCCGCACGAGATGCTGCATTTGCTGGCGCTGCGTCTGGTCGGCCGGCGCGCGCAGGGCGTCACGCACGAGCACGTGGACATCCCGGCGGACCTCGGCCGCGGCCAGTTCGTCTTCGTGGCCGGCCTGCCGGCGCTGATCTTCTGGCCGCTGACCGCCTTCGGCCTGCAGCAGTTGCTGACGGCGCAGGACCTGGCGAGCGCGCTGTTCTGGATGCTGTATGGCGCCCTGCTCTTTCCGGCGGCGATCGGCACCCTCGGCGATCTGGCGCTGATCGTGATGCGGCTGCGCCAGGGGGAGTGAGGGGCGATTTATCACAGCGCCTGTCTCGCCCGGCACTCCCTGGCAGAGAAACACCCTTGTCAGTCGCCCAGGTCCAGCGTGAGGCTGACCGGGCAGTGACAGGGCCCTCACCCCCAACCCTTTCCCGCTCAGTCGCGGGAGCCTTTCCCACCTTCGGTGGGAGCCCTTCCTCAGGGAGAGGGGAGAAAAACACAGGGCAAACTGACTCCAAAGCGCCCTTGTCAGTCGCCCAGGTCCAGCGTGAGGCTGACGGGGCAGTGGTCCGAGCCCTCGACGTCGCTGCGGATGGCGGCGTCGATGACGTATGGCTGCAAGTCGGGTGAAATGAAGAAGTAATCGAAGCGCCAGCCGATGTTGCGTTCGCGCGCGCGGGTGCGGTAGCTCCAGAAGGTGTAGGCGCCCTCCCGCTGCGGGTGGCGCGCGCGGAAGGTATCGACGTAACCGGCGGCGACGACCTCGTCGAGCCAGGCGCGCTCGACGGGCAGATAGCCGGTGCTGTTGGCGTGATGCTGCGGGCGCGCGAGGTCGACGGGGCGGTGCGCGGTGTTGATGTCGCCGCAGAAGATGACCGCCCGTCCGCGGGCGCGCAGGGCGTCGCAGTGGCGCAGCAGGGCGCGGTAATAGCGCATCTTGTAGCCTTGGCGCGGGTGCCCCTTTTTCACGCCGATGGGGCAGTAGCTGACGAGCAGGACGAAATCGTCGTAATCGGCGACGATCGTGCGCCCTTCCACGTCGAATTCCCCAATACCGAGTCCGACCTGCACCTGGCGCGGTTCGCGGCGGCTGAGCAGGGCCGTGCCGCTGTAACCCTTGCGTTCGGCGCTGGCCCAGTACGCGTGATAGCCCCCGGGCTGGCGCAGGGCGTCGTCAAGCTGCTGCGGCGCGGCTTTCGTTTCGCAGAGACCGAGGATGTCCGGCCGCTCGCTGTGCAGCCAGTCCAGCAGGCCCTTGCGCTGCGCGGCGCGCACGCCGTTGACGTTCCACGCGAAGAGTCGGAGCATGATGCAGCCCTCACCACGGATCGGTGGCCCTCACCCCCCAACCCCTTTCCCGCCCGGTCGCGGGAGCCTTTCCCACCTTCGGTGGGAGCCCTTCCTCAGCATCCTCCTGGCACGGGCGCCATGGTATGGCGCCCCTACATTGTAGGGGCGATTTATCAAATCGCCCGTCGTGCTCCCTGACCGAAATCCCCCTGTCAGTCGCCGAAGTCGAGGGTCAGGGTGACCGGGCAGTGGCAGGGCCCTCACCCCCGGCCCTTTCCCGCTCAGTCGCGGGAGCCCTTCCCAGGGGAGAGGGGAGAAAAACACCAGGCAGTAT
>DAOUIB010000353.1:0-1582 GCA_034428275.1 Anaerolineae bacterium | reverse complement strand
GCCCGACCCGGCCTCCACGCAACACACAATGAACTTCCAGCCATTTACCTTGTCCTGAACTGGATGTTATGCTGGCAATGCGTCAGGGAGGTTGCCATGAGTGCAAATGCACAACTTACGTATCAGGAGTGGCGTGATTCGCGCGTCCGTCACGTAAGGGTCGCGGGCATTGACATTCGCCTGCGCGTCGTCTCAACTGACATCCTGGATGAGTGTGGGCCTGACTTGCAGAAGCTGCTGGTCGAAATCGAAGACATGCACCGGCGCATTAATGATCCGCGACTTCAACCCGATCCAATGGGCATTACCTTGTCGCCTTCTTTACCCACCAGAAGAGAGTTTGCCTTCGCCATGCGCAAGGCTCTTGATCAGCTTCTGCCCAAAGTGCTCGGTTCCCCTGACTGGCTGCCCCAGGCGCTGGGCGACTTCAGTGAGAGCGAAATTGTCGAGTTGTACAACGTGGTGATGCACGGTGCCGGCGCACCTGCGGCAATGCCATCCTGAAGGGCCAGGTGTATCGCCTGACCTGCTGCGCACTTTCGCCCCAAACCAACCCGCATAACCGGCGCCCTCATCAACGTCGACGGCGGCCAGCACCTGCAGCGCCTCTGACGCCCGCGCCCGCCGCGCGTTTTCACGTGTACAATGGACTCTGTCCGCTGTTGGGACGAGGAGTCCGATGATGGTTATGCCACCGGCAATCCATGGAAACGAACTGCCGGGACAGTTTGGGGATTTGCTCGCCGAAGCACCAACCGGCTTGCCTGGCAGGAATTACAAAGCGAAGCAAATGAAGCAGGAAATTTCACGCTTCGAAAAAGACGTCGACGAGAGCGAACAACTTGTCAATTTCGCCCTCGTTGGCTTTGTGGAGTTCGTTCGGGATGCCGGGCAGGACGATGACGCAGCCTGCAAGTTTGACAACTGGACCGATGACCTGGACCTTGCGCAAACCTTCGCTGCCTATGAGGAAAAACTGGTTCCTCCACTCAGGGAACGCGCCGCCATCCTCCGCAAAATCGTTGATGGTTGGCATCGTATGGCAGACGCCGGGCTGATCGCACCTGACTTGCCGACACAGCTGACAGAAAGGGTCGCGCAACTCGATGAACGCATCAACGAACTGACGGAAGAAATCACCAGACCACACGACAACGACCTCGTCGCGCGCCTGCTGATGCGCGTTGGCAAGCAGCGCAAGCTGACTCTCGACGAACAGTTTCGCCTGGTTGATGCCGTCAGGTTGGACTGGAAAGTAAAGGAGCAACCTTCCCTGCGTCGCGCGGACTGGTACGGTGACGATGGCCGCTAGCGTCTTCGTGGATACCAGTGTTCTCTTGCCCTTCTATTTTCCCGAACTGGAGCCCTTCGAGGCATGCGATGCGTTCTTGCAGCGACTGAAACGTGAAGGGGTTGAACTTTGCATCAGTGGCCAGGTCATTCGCGAGTTCTACGTCCAGGCCACCAACCCCAGGACCTTCAAGAATGTGACGGTCACAGAACGCGAACTGCCGCTGGAGACTGAACCACTCCTGCGGATTGTTGAGTCGCTGCCTGACTTTTTCCATAGAATTGTGGACCA
>DAOUIB010000352.1:0-34081 GCA_034428275.1 Anaerolineae bacterium | reverse complement strand
GCAGAATCGCAAGGTCCTGGTTAAGGCGAGCTTCGGTTGCACCGGAATAGCGTCCCCAAAGCACGCAGTGGATATACCAGTACAGGAGGCGGGCAATTTCCGCTTCACCCTGCCGCAGGCCTCCATTTAGTTTGAGATATCGTGCCAGCACCAGCAAGGCGAACTCACTGCGTAACACGCTGCTGTTGTCCAGCCCGAGGTTGGCGCGAATTTGCAAAAGCAAGTCATCAATGTGATTGCTGAATTGCCGCAATCCTTCACCAAATTTTTCCGCATCGACCCGTTCCAGCGCGCTATAGCGTGCGTCCCCGAAAATGTGAATCGTGATGCCGCGCAACAACCAGTTGAAACTGAAGTCGTAGCCGCTTTTGCGCCACTTCTGCAGGCAGAGTTCCATCTCCTTTCTGGCAGAAGAGCGCAACACACTGACTTTGGCCATGGCCAAATCGGCGGAGCTAAGTTTCGTACCACCGCTGTTGACCTCGTTAAAGATATTTACGACCTCATCAAGGTCGCGACCAGTGATGGTCTCGGCGTGAAACTCCTTCTCCAGGACACGGTCCAACTGGTTCAGTTTGGCAATATCCGCCGGAAGTAAAAGGCCCGCGGCAAGTCTTTCTTCGAAGAACCTGCCGGAGCCTTTCTGCAGGACTTCCGTCACGCTCACCCAACGCGGGTTGTTCTTCATCCTCACCGGGCCGTAGAACTCGAACTCTTCGCCCTTTTCCGCATCCAGATGGAAGTACAAATCGCGAAAACTACCGGCATTGCCGATAAAGAAAGGGGGTGCCTCGCCGCGCACAATGCCATAGAGGGTCGTGAGTCGCTGCTGACCATCGACGATGAGTTTTATGTTGCCGGCGGGAGATTTGCTGCCCTTGCGAACATCAGTCGCCTCATGGGGTACCCATATGAGCAGGCTGCCCACCGGGTTGCGGTGATACAGCGACGACATGAATCGTCGCACTTGATGGCGGCTCCAGACGTAACCCCGCTGGAAAACGGGCATTCCGTATTCTTCAGCATCAATCAGATGCAAAATCGTCGCAACGTCCATGACAAGCCTTTCTCCACGCGCCACAGTATACACATCTTCAATTGTTGTCCGCGTGCAACCTGTTCGCGTGTTCCCTAACTGCGGTACCAGTTCTTTAAGGATTCATTGAACTTCACAAGTTTCGCAACCAGGCCCTGCCAGCCCCGTACAGCACTTCACAGGCAGTAGCGCTGTGCTACAATGGCCGCCCTTCCAGCCAGCAGGAGAACCCGTGTCCCGCAATACAGGCGAGTTCAGCGTCGCCGATGCCTACCCCTACAACCACGCTGGCGTGCGCCGCTGGATCTTCTCGCACATCCTGCGCTACCGCCTGCTCTTCCTGCGCTCCGTCCTCCTCTTTCTGATCGGCTGGAGCGCCATGGCCTGGGTGCGCGTGCTAATCGGCGACGCCGCCAGGGAAATCACCAGCCCCTCCGGGCCGGACAGCCTGATGCTGGCGGCCCTGGCCGTGCTGGTCGTCTCGCTCATCGACAGCCTGGCTCACCTCGGCGGCAGCCTGTCGATCGAGACCATGGCCCAGAAACTGGCCCACGATTCGCGCGAGGAACTCTACGTCAGCCTGCTGGGCAAGAGCCAGACCTTCCACGACCGGCAGCGCGTCGGCGACGTGATGGCGCGCGCCACCGACGACGTCAACCAGCTGGACTTCATGGTGCATCCCGGCATCTTCTTCATCATCGAAATCGTGCTGGGCCTGGGCCTGCCCGTGGTTTACATCGCCGCCATCAGCCCGCAACTGATTTTGGTGCCGGTGCTCTTCATACTGGTCTACATCGTCACCGTGCGCAGTTACTTCCGCCGCCTCAGCCCCGTCATTGGCGCGCAGCGCTTCGCCTTTGGCGTCATGAACGCCGGCCTCGAAGAGACCATCACCGGCATCGAGGTCGTCAAGGGCAGCGCCCGCGAGAGCTTCGAACGGCGCAAGTTCATGCGCAACGCAAAGGCCGTGCGCGACTATCTGGTGGAACAGGGCACCATCGAGGCGCGTTACCTGCCCTACCTCTTCTACGGCTTCGCGCTCGGTCTCTCCTTCCTGCACACCATGATTCTCTTCGGCGCGGGTCGCCTCGATATCGGCGGCGTGGTGGCCGTGACCGGGCTGGTCAGCGCCATGCGCTTCCCGGTCTTCATTTCGGTCTTCGCCTTCACCCTGGTGCAGCTGGGCATCGCCGGCGGCGAACGCATCCTCGAACTCATCCGCGCCAGCGCCGACATGGACGAGAACGCCGGCGGGCACAGCGGCCACGTGGAAGGCGATCTGGTTTTCGAAAACGTCAGCTTCGGTTACGACGACGGCATGGTGCTGCAGGACGTTTCCTTCCACGTGCATCCCGGCGAGACCGTCGCCATCGTTGGCCAGACCGGCTCGGGCAAGAGCACCCTGACCGACCTGATCAACCGCACCTACGACGTCACGTCCGGCCGCATCCTGATCGACGGCGTGGACATCCGCGACTGGCAACTGGACGCCGTGCGCTCGCAGATCTCGCGCATCGAGCAGGACGTCTTTCTCTTCTCGCGCAGCGTCGCGGACAACATCGCCTTCGGCATGCCCGGCGCCAGCCACGAGCGCATCGTGGAGGTGGCGCGCGAGGCCCAGGCGCACGATTTCGTCGAGTCTTTCGCCGAGGGCTACGAGACGGAGATCGGTGAGCGCGGCGTCATGCTCTCCGGCGGGCAGCGCCAACGCCTCGCCCTGGCGCGCGCCTTCCTCAGCGACCCGCGCATCCTCATTCTCGACGACTCCACCAGCGCCATCGACAGCGCCACCGAAGACGAGATCCAGCACGCCATCAATCGCGCCCGCCAGGGCCGCACCACATTGTTGATCACCCACCGCCTCTCACAGATCCGCTGGGCCGATCACATTCTGGTGCTGGACGAGGGCCGGCTCGCAGCCAGCGGCAGCCACGAGGAACTGCTGCGCGATTCCGAACTCTATCGCCGCATCTTCGCCCGCTACGACGTCGCCCTGCCGCCGGCGGAGCCGATGCCACAGGACCAGGGGGAGGGCTGAACCATGGGTTTCATCATGGACGGCCTCGATGCCGAAGAATACGACCGCCAGTACAGCGACCGCGAGCTGGTGCGCCGCATTCTCGGCTACTTCCGTCCCGAGGGCCGGCGCATGGTGCTGGTCGCCTGCGCCCTCCTGTCGACCTCGCTGCTGAACACCGGCCTGCCGATCTTCATCTCGCAGTCCATCGACCGCGTCGCCGCCGACCCCAGCCAGCGCAATTTGATCCTGGCCCTGCTGGGCACCGTCATACTGGGCGCGCTGGCCTGGGTCTTCAATGCCCTGCGCCAGTGGCAATCGGCCACCGCCATCGGCAACGTCACCCTGCGTCTGCGCGAAGACGCCATGGACGCCGTGCTGCGTCGCGATCTATCCTTCTACGACAGCATCCCCTCCGGCAAGATCGTCAGCCGCGTCAACTCGGATACCCAGGCCTTCTCGGCCGTCGTCACCCTGACGACGGACCTGATGAGCCAGTTCCTGCTGGTCGTTTTGCTGATCGGCTATCTCTTCACCGTCAGCCCGCGCCTGACGCTGATTCTGCTTCTGCTGGCGCCGGTCATCATCGCCACGGCGCTCGGCTTTCGCCACATCGCGCGCAAGACCATCACCCAGTCCCGCCGCGTGCAGGCCGAGGTCAGCGCCCACATTCAGGAGACGGTCAGCGGCATCCGCATCGCCAAGACTTTCCGCCAGGAAGGCAGCATCTACGCGGAGTTTCTCGGCGTCAACAAACGCTCCTACCGCATCAACCTGATCAGCGGCTACACCTTCAGCAGCATCTTTCCCCTGCTGGGCCTGCTGGCCGGCCTCGGCACCACCGCGCTGGTCTATTTCGGCATCCTGGATGCCCAGGCGGGAGACATCAGCGCCGGCACCTGGTTCCTTTTCATCCAGGGCATGCAGATGTTCTGGTTCCCGCTGACCAGCATCGCCTCCTTCTGGAGCCAGTTCCAGCTCGGCCTGGCGGCCGGCGAGCGCGTCTTCGCCCTCATCGACGACGAGCCGAAGGTCATCCAGCGCGGCGCACGGGTGCTGCCCGAGATCGCCGGCGAAATCTGCTTCGAGCGCGTCGACTTTCGCTATACCGACAAGGAACAGGTGCTGCAGGACTTTTCGCTCACCATTCAGCCCGGCGAAACCCTGGCGCTGGTCGGCCACACCGGCTCCGGCAAGTCCAGCATCGGCAAGCTGATCGCCCGCTTCTACGAATTTCAGGGCGGCCAAATCCGCATCGACGGCGTGGATATCCGCGAGCTTGACCTGCACGACTACCACACCCGCCTGGGCCTGGTGACGCAGACGCCCTTCCTCTTCGACGGCAGCGTGCGCGACAACATCCGCTACGGCAGGCCCGACGCCAGCGACGCGGACGTCGAGCGCAGCGCGCGCATGGTCGGCCAGGGCGACTGGCTGAAAGCCTTGCCCGAGGGGCTGGACACGGCCGTCGGCGAGCGCGGCAGCGCGCTTTCGATGGGGCAGCGGCAACTGGTCTCGCTGGCCCGCGTGCTGCTGCAGGACCCCTCCATCTTCATCCTCGACGAGGCCACCGCCAGCGTGGACCCGTTGACCGAGACTCTCATTCAGGAGGGACTGGACCTGGTGCTGGCGCAACGCACCAGCATCGTCATCGCCCATCGCCTTTCCACCATTCGCCACGCGGACCGCATCATCGCCCTGCGCAATGGCGAGGTCATTGAGGAAGGCAACCACGAGGCCCTGCTGGCCCGCGGCGGGCACTATGCCGAGCTCTACAACACCTACTTCCGCCACCAGTCGCTGGAGTACATTGAGGCGGCCGGCCAGCTGCTGAACGGAGTCGCCTGAGCGCGCTTGTCGCCGCCGCCGCCGCCGACTACAATCGCCGGCGTCAACCAGCCACCCGGCAATTCAATGTCCGATACCCCCGAGCCGCCGGATTCCGGCGACCAGCCACAGCCGCCGCAAGGGCCTGCCGCGCAGGAATTCGAGGAAATGATGCGGCAGGCGGCGCGCGCGCGCAGCCAGCAGGTCTCTGCGCCGGAGAAGAGCCGCCAGCGACGGGCCGCCGCGCTCGCCCGGGAACGCGACCGTCGTTTGCAGCGGCGTCGCAGCGACCGGCAGCAGGGCGCCGTCAGCCTGCTGGGGGGCTTCATGCGCGCCTTTTTTCTGGTGGCCGTCGCCAGCGGGCTGATCGCGACCATTCTGGTGTGGTGGACTCCGCCGGATTTCATCCCCGCCGACCTGCGCAACGAACTGGGCATGGAAGCGCTGGAGGCTGAAATCGTGGCCCGACCCACCGCCGCGCCCACGCCCAACTGGTTGCAGCGCATCGGCATCGTGGCCGGCCACCGCGGCCCCAATCCCTCCAGTCCCGGCGCCGACCCGGACCCCGGCGCGCTCTGCCTCGACGGCCTGGCCGAGGTCGACATCAACTTTGACGTGGCGCAGCGCATCGTGCGCAGCCTGCGCGGTCGCGGCTATTCCGTCGACCTGCTCGACGAATTCGATCCGCGCCTGCAGGACTATCAGGCCGCGGCGCTGGTCTCCATCCACGCCAATACCTGCCAGCCCTTCAGCGAACAGGTCTCCGGCTTTCTGGTGGCCGCCGCCGCCGCGCGCGTGGCCGCCCGCAGCCGCGACGACATCCTCGTGGACTGCATCGCGCGCCATTACGCCCGCGAGACCGGCCTGCGGCGCCACGAGGGGGTCACGGTGGACATGACCAGCTACCATACCTTCCGCGAGATCCACCTCTGGACGCCGGCAGCCATTATCGAGACCGGCTTTATGCTGGCGGACCGCGAGCTCCTGACCCAGCGTCCGGACCAGGTCGCCAGAGGCGTGGTCAATGGCATTCTGTGCTTTCTGGACCGGCGCAGCGACCTGCCGGCGAGGAGCGATGGCCTGTGACCCTCGAACTGGTGATGTACAACCGCCGCCTGCCCTGCCCCTGGGTCACCCTGGCGCAGCAGACCCTGCGCCTGCACGGGGTCGCCTGGCGCGAACTGTTCATCGATGACGATGACGGGGCCCGCCAGCGCCTGCTGGACTGGGTCGGATTCCTCTCCGTCCCCACGCTCGTCATCGCCGCGCCGGGCAGCGACCTGCCGCTGGAAGCGCCGGCGCCCCTGCCGCCGGACAGCAGCCCGCGCGGCATCGATCGCGGCTACATGATCACGGAGCCGGGCATGGCGCAGCTCAGCGCCTGGCTGCTGCGTCATGGCCTGCTTTCCCCGGAGCGCCTGGCCCGGGATTGACAGCGACCCCCCGCCTGACTAGAATGCGCCTGCGTCCCGCCAGGTGCTGCCGGGCAGGCCGCGCCTTGTCGGGCAAGGCGCCCCTGCTATACTGCGACGGTCATGCCACCGTAGCTCAACCGGCAGAGCTCTCGCCTTGTAAGCGAGCGGTTACGGGTTCGAATCCCGTCGGTGGCTTGTGCCGGGAGCGGTTTATGCTGGCCGCGGTTTATGCTGACACCGGCGAAGGTGTCAGTGCGAAGCCGTCAGTGCGAAGCGATCAGTGCTAGTGGCCACAGTGGATCCCGGGAGCGAAGTGGCCTGCAGCGCGGAAACGGGTCGGTGCCCGAGTGGCTAATGGGGATGGACTGTAAATTCATTGGCGAGAGCCTACGCTGGTTCGAATCCAGCCCGGCCCACAGCGCCTCTGTAGCTCAGGGGTAGAGCGCATTCTTGGTAAGAATGAGGTCACGGGTTCAAATCCCGTCAGAGGCTTGCTTTCAAACGTAGCGGAGCGCTCTTCCGGCAGGGAACGAGCGCGCCAGGGAACAGGATCGCAGCATGGCAAAAAAGGGAAATCGCGTCATCGTCAAACTCAAGAGCACCGAAAGCGGGCACATGTACATCACCTCCAAGAACCGGCGCACCACCACCGCCCGGCTGGAGCTGAAGAAGTACGACCCCTTTCTGCGCCGTCACGTGCTCTATCGCGAGACCCGCTGAGCGCGCGGGATCGCCACATAGGGGAGTAGCTCAATTGGCAGAGCAACGGTCTCCAAATCCGTAGGTTGTGGGTTCGATTCCTGCCTCCCCTGCAACTGAAACGGGGGCGCGCCGACCCGGCGCCCCCTGTATGAGCGAGGAGTACGTATGACAACCGGCAACAGGGAAAAAGTCACCGAAACCCGGAAACGGCGGGGCTGGTGGCCTTTTGGCAAGGGCGCCGACGCTCAGCCGCAAAGGTCGCAGGAGCGCGGCGTCACGGCGCGCAAGGGTCGCGTCACGCCTGGCCGCCGCAACCAGCCGGTGGTGCAGGAGAGCGGCAACCGTTTGACCCGGCCCTTCACCAGGATCGGCAACTATTTCGAGGGCGTGCGCGACGAGGTCAACAAGGTCAGCTGGCCCTCCCGCCTGGAGGCGCGGCGCCTGAGCGTCATCGTGCTGGTGTCCACCCTGCTGGCGGCCATCGTGCTGGGCCTGATCACCCTGGGCTACAGCGAACTCTTCGCCATTGGCCTGGGCCAGCCCCTGTTCTTCCTCGGCTTTTTCGTCGTGGTCGTCGGGTTGGGCACATTCTTTTACATTCGTTCCAATCGCAAGAATACAGCGTCATGGTGACGGGGGCGGGAGAGCAAATGAACCAGGAAGGCTTCGATCCCGAACCGGTCTGGCTGGACAGCGAGGACGACGACCTCAACATCATCCTTGAGGACGGCACGGAAGGCGCCGCGGTCGACAGGCAATGGTTCGTGATCCACTGCTATTCCGGCTACGAGAACAAGGTGCGCCACGCCATCGAGCAGCGCATCGAGACCATGGGCATGCGCGACAAGATCTTCGACGTCATCATCCCCACCGAGGAAGAGATCGAGATTCGCGACGGCAAGCACCGCCCGGTGGAACGACGCGTCTTCCCCGGCTACCTGCTGGTCGAAATGGTCATGGACGAGGACTCCTGGTACGTCGTGCGCAACACCCCCGGCGTGACCGGCTTTGTGGGCATGGGCAACGACCCCACGCCCCTGCGCGAGGAAGAAGTCAACAAGATCATGGACCGCATGTCGCAGGAGACGCCGACCATCGTCGTCAACTTCAGCGTCGGCGAGAAGGTGCGCATCATCGACGGCCCCTTCAATGACTTTATCGGCACGGTGGACAACATCGACATCGACAAGACCCGCGTGCGCGTGATGGTCAACTTTTTCGGCCGCGATACGCCGGTCGAGCTGGATTTCCTGGAAGTCGAGAAAGCCTGAGGACGAAAAACTGCATGGCAAAGAAAATCAAGGCCATCCTGACCCTGCAAATTCCCGCCGGCAAGGCCAATCCGGCGCCGCCGATCGGGCCGGCGCTGGCCCAGCACGGCATCAATCTGATGGGCTTTTGCAAGGAATACAACGCCCGCACCAGCAACCGCATGGGCGATATCATTCCCGCCGAAATCACCGTCTTCAGCGACAACTCCTTCCGCTTTGATCTCAAAAGCCCGCCGACGGCCTTCCTGATCCGCAAGGCCGCCGGCATCGAGAAAGGCGCCGCCAACCCCCTCAGCGAAAAGGTCGGCCAGCTCAATCGCCGCCAGGTGCAGGAAATCGCCGAGGTGAAATTGCCCGACCTCAACACCTCGAATATCGAGGCGGCCATGCGTCAGGTGGAAGGCACCGCGCGCCAGATGGGCGTCATCGTCATCGACTGATTCACAAGGTTCTGTGGGAGGGCCGCGCCTGGCCCGCCGGCACCACGGGGAGGGAAACATGGCAAAAAGAGGCAAACGTTACAAGGCAGCGCTGCAGGAAATCGACCGCAAGCAGGACTACCCGCTGGAGGAAGCGGTGCGGCTGGTTAAGAAACTGGCCACCGCCAAATTCGACGAGACCATCGAGGTCCACGTGCGCCTCGGCATCGACCCGCGCCACAGCGACCAGCAGGTGCGCAACACCGTGCTGCTGCCGCATGGCCTGGGCCGCTCCGTGCGCGTGCTGGTCTTCGCCGAGGGTGAAGACGCCCGCGCCGCCGAAGAGGCCGGCGCCGACGTCATCGCCGACGACGCGGTGGTCGCCCGCATCCAGAACGAGGGCTGGCTGGAATTCGACGCCGCTCTGGCGGTGCCGTCCATGATGTCGCGCGTGGGACGTCTGGGCCGCATCCTCGGCCCGCGCGGCATGATGCCTAACCCGCGCGCCGGGACGGTGGTGCAGCCCGCCGAACTGCCCCAGGCCATCGAGGAGCGCAAGGCCGGCCGCGTCGAGTTTCGCAACGACAAGACCGGCAACCTGCACGTGCCGGTCGGCAAGGCCAGCTTTGACTATGAGCCCCTGCTGGAAAACACGCGCACGGTCATCGACGCCATCAGCGGCGCCCGTCCTTCGGCGCTGAAGGGCGCCTACATGCGGCGCGTCGTGCTGACCTCCACCATGGGGCCCGGCATAAGGGTGGGTACCGCCGCCTGATTCCCGCCTGAACGCCCGCCACAACTTGCGCCGCCCCGCTTTTCTGTGGGCAGCGCGCTCCCTTCCATAGACACAATAGCCCGAGGGTGACATCTGCCCCTGTCTCCATGCTCCGGCCCCTGATACTCTTCGACACTTATGCAATATGTAAGAATGATTTCTGAATTGCAGCAAGACTTGCCGTTTCTTTCTCTTTCCCTTTTCTTGTGTGCATTCCTGGTCTGGATAGCGAATTTCAGGTTAAGGACATTAATACCATTTCCGGGAAGACAACTGGCGACCCTGTTTGTCTCCATACATGCGTTGCTGTTCGTAGTCCACTACAGTGCTTTTCTGATCGGCCCGGACCTCATTCCTCTCTATACCTGGCACTTCGACGAGGAACGGACAATCGCCTCGCTGAATTCAACATTTCAGATTCTCTTTCTGGGGACGATGTGCTTCCTCAATGGAATCACGTCTCGAAGTCACCGCTTCCCCGAGCAGGCATTCTGGTTTGTTCTTGCGGTATTGCTCACGGGATTGTCCCACTTCGAGTACGTCTTTCTTTCCTACTGGCTCGTCCCCAAAGACCTGCTGTTGGTGCTTTCAGGCCTTTTTCTGGCGACGGGTTCGCTGATTCTGGCCCTGCGTTACCGGAAGGACGAGGTCAGACGTTTCTGCCTTCTCCTCCTGCCCGTCGGGTTGGGCATCTGGGCTTGTGGCTATCTTCTCGACGATGCCATCCTTTTGAACATTCACCGGGTTGAACCCCTGGAAGAAACTCTGGAGTTGCTGGGCATCGCTGTTGCCCTTGCAGGAACAGCGGGTTACGCATCAGCAAACATGCCACGCCCCGTAATCGCTAAACGCAAATTCCTGGCAAGTGTCTGCCTGACCATGGTGATTGCTGCCACGTTGCGTTTGGGCGCACCGGTCTGGAATGCAACGGTGGTCCAGCGGACAGGCTTCCTGTGGAATGGATTCGGTCAGGAAATCTCTGCGGACACTTTTGACGGCGCCCTTGCCTTGCGCGGCTGGTCTCACTATTCAATGAGCCCCGGAACACAGGAGACGATCAACATCTGGTTGCTTGCGACAAGACCTGTTCCCGGCAACTTTGGCTTCACTTTCCAGCTCCTGGACCAGGAGAGTGGCAACCCGATCGTTACTGCCAACAAACGCAGCGGTATAGATGCCCGCAACTGGTCGCCCGGCATCCTGAATTCTGTGTTTCCGCAGGCAACCTTGCAAATACCGGCAAGCGCGCCGGTAAATCGCGCAATGTGGCTGACAATCTCGTTCTGGCAAATTGACGGCGAAGAATTCACACCCCTGCCAATAGATTTCAGCGATTACCCGCTCCTGGGAGAGACGCATATCCTGCTGGATGAAGTGGTTTTTCCCGAGCCCGCAGCGACCCCGCCGCAACACGAGACGCCCGGCAACTTTGCCAACGGTTTCGCCCTGCAGCAGGCTATCCTGCCTGAACGCGTCCAGTCTGGAGAGATCATGAACGTCGAGTTTCAGTGGAGCTCGGTGACTGAAGATGAGGAAGACTGGACCCAGTTTCTGCATTTCGTGCCGGAGGCAGGGGGGTCATTCTGGAACGTGGACCAGTATCCTCTTGGATTGCGTTTGCCCACCCGCCTCTGGTATCCCGGACTGCTGTCCGACGAACAGTGGAGTTTCACCGTCCCTGGGGATCTGGCAGCCGGGGTCTACAGAGTCTACACGGGACTGTACCGCCTGGCGGACATGCAACGCCTTGAGGTCACGCTGGCCGACGGTCAACAGCCAGACGACAGACGCATCCCTCTCGGCAGCATTAACATCGAGAACTGAGACAAGCCGGTTTACCCGCCCTTAACCGGGACGAAATTCCCGCTTGACATCCCGTCGTACAATACCGGGAATGGAGAAAGCGAAAAAACAGGGAGTGCAACCCGAGTGAGCTACATTCTCGTCACCAACGATGACGGCGTGCGCGCGCCGGGCATCGTCGCGCTGGCCGGCGCCATGCAGGAACTGGGCGAGGTGCGCGTTATCGCACCGGCCGTCAACCAGAGCGCCAGCGGCCACAAGAAGACCCTCTTCCAGGACATCCCGGTCGCCGGGACCCTGCTGCCGGACGGCACGCCCGCCCTGGCCGTGAGCGGCTCGCCGGCCGACTGCATCGCGCTGACCGCCCTGGGCATGGCCGAATGGCCGGCGCGCGTCGTCGTATCCGGTATCAACCGCGGCGCCAACATGGGCCAGGACGTGACCTACAGCGGCACGGTCAGCGCGGCGCTGGAGGCCACCATCCACGGCATCCCGGCCATCGCCTTCTCTCTCGACAACCCGGCCGCCGACGACGTCGCCGACTACGCCGCGGCCGCGCGCATCGCCGCGCGCATCGTCGGTGAATACGCCCTCAAACGCTGCCTGCCGCCCTTCACCATCCTCAACGTCAACCTGCCGGCCTGCGACGACATCCGCGAGATTCGTCTGACGCGCCAGGGGATCCGCATTTACAACGACGAAATCGCCAGCAACGGCAGCGTCTATCGCATCGTCGGGCCGGCGCCGGGCGGCATGACCGACGAGGAAGGCACCGACCTCTGGGCCGTGCACCACGGCTACGCCAGCGTGACCCCCATCCATCTGGACCTGACGGCCCACCGCTTTCTGGCCGATCTGGCCGCCTGGGACATCACCCTCTGATCGCCATCTGACGCCGGTCGGGTCCAGGCCCTTGTTCGGGGCTCCTGCGGACTATTCGTATTGACCGGTGGTGTAGACGTAAACCGCGATGCCGTGGCCTTCTTCCCAGTCCCAGGTGTCGCCGGACCAGGTGTAGAGCCAGTTCGAATCGAGGATCGACGCGTTGACGCAGCCGTGACTGCGGCGAAAGCCGAAGCCATCGTGCCAGTAAGCGCCATGCAGGGCGATGCCGCCGTCGAAATACTGCGTCCAGGGGACTTCCTGCAAGGAGTAAAAGTCCGGCTGCTGGTAGGCGCCGCTCATATCGCCGCGCGCGCGCCGCAACCAGACGTGGAAGATGCCTTCGTTGGTGGACCATTCTTCCAGGCCGGAGGACACCAGCGTGGTGAAGACCGGTGTGTCGCCCTCATAGGCCGTGAGCACCTGTTCGTAAAGATCGATGCCGACCCACTTTTGCGTTTCGACCGCTTCCGGCCGCGGCACCGGACGGTACATCGCCAGGTTGTACTGGTGCACCCACTGGTCCGAACCTATCTGGTACCAGCACTTGCCATTCACCTTCACGCAACTGAAGACGTTCACCCGCGTGTAGCGATAAAGAAAGGGATTGAGCGGCGAGTCAGCGCCGCCCGGTTCGGTCGCCGCGCGCAGGTGCCGCAGAGTCCAGGCCATCGGAAACTCCAGGCCCGCCGCCGGCAATTCCACCCCGGCGTAGCGCGAGGGAATGACTTCCTCGCCCAGCACGTCTAGCGGGACCCATTGTTCCTCGCCGATTTCCGCCCAGTCGTCCACAATTTGCGACACGGTCACGAAACTGTAGCCTTCGTCGGCGGTCTCCAGCAATTCGCCAAAGGGCTCCTCGTAGACGGGCAGGATGCCGTTGACGCGCCGGTAGTCCCGGTCGTAAAGCAGTTCTTCATCGACGGGCAGGGGGCGCACCGCCGGCCAGCGATTGGCGGCCAGCACCTCGTCGCTGACGGCGCAGGCGCCGTCGCCCGGCGCTTCGCACACCGGCAGCGCCTGCGCCAGCCTGCCGGTCAGGAGCAGCAACACAGACAGGGTCAGTATTGACGATCGCCGCATGCACTTCCTTTCGCCACGACATTCTGCGTATTCTGGCGTGGCCTGCGGAACATACTGCCACGCCCGCCAGAGTCAGGTCAATAATATCCTGTCACAACTCTTCCGCCGGAGATAAAACGAATCGCGTACCGTTCAGCGGCGCCGGGGCGTTACTACCCGAAGCCCGGGGCCAACGCCGTCCCGGACATCCGGCACCGCACCCTCCCGGGGAGGGGTCGGCGGACAACACTCCGCCGCTGCCCGGCGGCAGGTCAATTGTATTGGCCGGTACTGTAGACGTAAATGGAGATTCCCTGGCCCGCTTCCTCGTCCCAGCTGTCGCTGGACCACTCATAGAGCCATTTGGCGTCGGTCAGGGAGGCATTGACGCAGCCGTGGCTGCGCCTGACGCCGAAGCCGTCGTGCCAGTAAGCGCCATGCAGGGCGATGGTGTCGTCGAAGTACTGCGACCAGGGGACTTCCTGCAGGGAATAGAAATCGGGCCGCCGAAAAGCGCCGCTCATTTCGCCGATCCGGTAGCGTTGCCAGACGCGAAAATGTCCTTCATTGGTGGGCCAGCGGTCAAGGCCGGAGGAAATGAGCGTGGTGAACACCGGCAAATGCCCTTCGTAGGCCGTCAGCACCTGTTCGTAAAGATCGATGCCGATCCACTTCTGCGTCTCCACCTCCGCCGGTCGCGCGATGGGTTCGGAGATGGCCACCTTGTGCTGATGCACCCACTGGCCGGGCGCGATCTGGTACCAGCACTTGCCGTCGACGCGAACGCAGCCGAAAACGCTCACCCGCGAGTAGCGGTAGAGAAAGGGATTGTGGGGAGCCTCGTCGGCGCCGGGTTCGCTTGACGGCCGCAGGTGTCGCAGCGTCCAGGCCATGGGAAAGGCGAGGCCGCCCTGCGGCAGCTCCACCCCGGCAAACCAGGAGGGCCTGACCGACTCGCCCAGCGCGCCCAGAGGCACCCATTCCCCTTCGCCAATTTGCGCCCAGTCGCCCCGGGTCTGCGTCACGGTGACGAAATTGAAGCCCTTGTCGGTCGTTTCCGTCATTTCACCGTTCGGCGCGTCGTAGACCGGCAGCGTGCCGCGCACGCGCCTGTAATCCCGGACGGACACGACGTCCGCCAGGACGCGCAGCTGACTCACCCTGGGCTCGCGGAAGTCTTCCAGAATGACGTCGTTCAGCCCGCAAATCCCCTCGCCCGGGCCGGCGCAAATCTCGACCGCCGCTGTCATTCCGTTGCTGACCAGTAGTAAAAGAAGACTGAAGAAAAATGTCGCAGCACGCATGATCCCTCTTTTGTCTCAAATGCATCAAATGATGTAGACGGCGAAACGGCGAGCCACCGGGCCCGGCGAAATGCCGGGGGGCGGGTATACTAGCACAGGACTACAAAAGGTCAACAAATGGAACGCATCCTCATCAGCGGCGCCAATCGCGGCATCGGTCTGGAGTTTGTGCGACAGTGGCTGGGTCGCGCTGACCTCCGCGTCTTCGCCACGGCGCGGCGCCCGCAGCAGGCCGACGAGCTTGCCGCCCTGGCCGGCCCGCAACTGACCGTCCTGCCAATGGACGTCAGCGACCCGGCCTCCGTTCGCGCGGCCGTCGCCAAAGTGGCCGACTCGGTCGAAGGCCTCGACCTGCTCGTCAACAACGCCGCCATCAAGCCGCCCGATGCCGAACAGCGTCTGGCCACGCTGGACCCGGGCAGCATGCTGCAGACCCTGCAGGTCAACAGTCTGGGGCCCCTGCTGCTGGCGCAGGCCTGTCTGCCCCTGTTGCGGCGGGGCGTCAGGCCGCGGCTCGTCAACATCTCCTCCGGCATGGGCTCGCTGACGCGCAAGGGTAGCGGCGGCCAGTACGCCTACTGCTCCAGCAAGGCCGCCCTCAACATGGTCACGCGCGGCCTGGCCGCCGATCTGGGACCCTCGGGCATCGTCGTTTGCTCGCTGCATCCCGGCTGGGTGCGCACCGAAATGGGCGGCATGCAGGCCTCGCTTTCCACAAGGGAGTCGGTGCAGGCCCTGCTGCGCGTCATCGACAGTCTGACTCCGGCGGACAATGGCGGCTATCTCGACCCGGAGCGGGAGACCATCCCCTGGTGAAGGGCCCGCGCATGACGGCATCCGCAGTGCCCGGCGTGGAGGACGGGTGGTGGCGAGCAATGTTGTCAAGGCTCCCGGGTTCTTCGCCCGCTGCCCGCGCGATCCGCCGCATTCTCCAGGAGCGGACGCCACGCTGTGTCGTCCGCCTTGCAATCCATCGATTTGGTCGCTCCCCGGCGGCCAGGCCATTGACAGGCCCGAACGCCCTCCGCACAATGAAGCGATGAGAGTCCGCCCTGGCCAGAGCGTCCTGCGCGCCCGCGCCTGCGACCCTTCCCGAAGCAAAGGAGCCAACCATGAGCACGACCATTCCCGAATCCCATCGTGAATTGCTGGCCGGCCCCACCGTGGTGACCCTCGTCACCATGATGCCCGACGGACAGCCCCAGGCCACGCCGGTCTGGTGCAAGCTGGACGGCGACGAGATCCTCGTCAACAGCCAGCCCGGCCGGCGCAAGGACCGGAACATCCGCGCCAACAACAAGGTCACCGTGATGGCGCTCGACCATCAGAACCCCTACAGCTACATCGAGGTGCGCGGCGAGGTGACGCACATTGACGAGGACGACGAGGCGCTGATCGACGAACTGGCGCGGCTCTACACCGGCGCCGAAAGCTATTTCGGCGACTTCGCGGCCGACAGGGAGCGCTCGCGGCGCGTCACCTACCGCATCACGCCACGGCGCGTGCTCACGCAATAGACGGCCGGGGCCAGGTCGGCGGCCATGAGCCAGGCCCTCGCCAGTTCCCTGCTGACGACCCTGGTCAGCGGCGTTTTCGCCCTGACCATCCTGTGGCGCTGGCGGGGTCGCCGCCGGGCGCACCAACTGGCCTGGGGCATCGGCATGCTGATGTACTTCACGGGCGCGCTCAGCCAGGTGGTGCTGACGCAGCAGTGGAGCCCGACCTTCTTCGCCCTGTGGTACTGGTGCGGCGCCCTGATGGTGGCGGCCTGGCTGGGTCAGGGCACGGTCTACCTGCTGGTCCGTCGCGGCAACATCGCGCGCAACCTGCAGATGGCCCTGCTGCTGGTGGCCGTCATGACCCTGCCCTGGGCCCTGTGGTTCACGCCCTTCGACAGCGGCGCCTGGCGGCCGAACACCGACCTTACCCTGATTTTTCGTGACATCATGCCCGCCGGGAGCGGCACCCTGCGTTTCTTCTCGCCGGTGATGAATACCTGGGGCACGGTCGCCCTCGTCGGCGGCGCCATCTGGTCCGCCCGGCTCTTCCGCCGCAAACAGATCATGCGCGAGCGCGTCTACGGCAACTGGCTGATCGCCGTCGGCGGCCTCTTGCCGGCCCTCGGCGGCACCCTGATTCGCCTCGGCGACCCGTCCTGGAAATACATGGCGGAGCTGGCCGGCGTCATCCTGATCTTCGCCGGTTTCCTGCTGGCCACCCGACCGGCGCCGCAGGAGCCGTGAAGCAGCGACCGCACCCCCTTCGGGGTTGGCGCCAGGCCCTGACGCGGCGCGATCGCCGGCTTCTCCTCGCCTTCGCGGCCCTCGTGTTGCTCTTCTGCGCCCTGGTGCTGGCCGGCAACGCCTCGCTCACACCCCTGCACCAACTGCGCGCCCTGCATGACCAGCTGGGTCGCGCCGGCCTGGTCGTCGCCCTGCTGATGACGGCCCAGGCCCTCCGCGTCGGCATCCTGAGCAAGGGCGACGTCACGCCGCTGTTTCGCGCCGCGACCATGCTGGTCTTCGGCACGATGCTGCTGCAGGCGCTGCTGGGTCTGCCGCTGTATGCCAGCGGCCTGCGCCCGGCGCAGGACGTCCATATCATCTACGGCATGGCGACGGTGCTGGCCCTGCCCTTCTTCATGTTCGTGGAGATGACCGCGCGCAAACGCCCGGCCATGGGCAGTTACATCTGGGGCTTCGCCCTGCTGGCCGGCATCGCCCTGCGCAGCATTTTGACCGGCTAGCCTCCCCGATTTTGGGCAGCGCCGTCCGGGACCTCGCTTTGGCGCCGGCATCGCCCTGCGCAGCACTTTGACCGGCCAGGCTCCCCGGCCGCGGGCAGCGCCTTCACTGGCGGAACAAGGCGCGCTTGCGCAGCGCAGCGAAGTCGGCATAATCAGGGCATCGCATTCACGCAGGTGAGCCCGTGTCCGTAACCCCCATCCGCGTCGACGAAATCCCCGTGCTGGAGCCGGGGCCCATGCCGCGCGCCTTCCACCTGATGACCAAGCCCAGCGGCGCAATCTGCAACCTCGACTGCAAGTACTGTTACTTCCTCTCCAAGGAACGCCTCTACCCCGGCAGCGACTTCCGCATGAACCCGACCCTGCTGGAAGAATACACGCGGCAGTACATCGAGGCGCAGCAGGTGCCCGAGGTGACCTTCGCCTGGCAGGGCGGCGAGCCCACCCTGATGGGCCTCGACTTCTACCGCGAGGCCGTCAGCTACCAGCAGAAGCACAAGAAGCCCGGCATGCAGATTCATAACAGCTTCCAGACCAACGGCGTGCTGCTCGACGACGACTGGGCGCAGTTCTTCCAGGAAAACGACTTCCTCATCGGCCTCAGCGTGGACGGGCCGCGTGAACTGCACGACGCCTACCGCGTCGACAAGGGCGGCCAGCCGACCTTCGCGCGCGTCATGCGCGGGCGCGATGTGCTGGTGCGCAACCAGGTCAACTTCAACATCCTCTGCACCGTGCACGCCGCCAACGCCGACCGCCCGCTGGAGGTCTACCGCTTCTTCCGCGATGAACTGAAGGTCGATTTCATGCAGTTCATTCCGATCGTGGAGCGCGACAACGACACCGGTTATCAGGAAGGCGAGGGCGTGAAGGACCGCTCGGTCGGCGCGGAGCAGTACGGCCGCTTCCTCAGCGACATCTTCGATGAGTGGGTGCGCCACGACGTGGGGCGCGTCTTCGTGCAGATCTTCGACGTGGCTCTCGCAGCCTGGAGCGGCAACCGCCCCGGCCTCTGCATCTTCGAGGAGACCTGCGGCGCGGCCCTCGCCATGGAACACAACGGCGACGTCTTCTCCTGCGATCACTACGTCGAGCCGGACTACCGCCTGGGCAACATCAACGCGGTGCCGCTGGAAGCCATGGTCGGTTCGCAGCAGCAATACGAATTCGGCCAGCACAAACGCGACAGCCTGCCGCAATACTGCCTCGACTGCGAGGTGCGTTTCGTCTGCAACGGCGGCTGCCCCAAGAACCGCTTCATCCACACGCCCGACGGCGAGCCCGGCCTCAATTACCTCTGCGCCGGTTACCGTCACTTTTTCAACCACGTCCGGCGCCCCATGGAGTTGATGACCGCCGAGTTGCAGGCCGGTCGCCCCCCGGCCAACGTCATGCTGACTCTGGCGCGCGAGCAACTGGACCTTGAGCAGCAGCTGGCCAGGGCCGGCCGCAACGACCCCTGCCCCTGTGGCAGCGGCCTCAAGTTCAAGCGTTGCCACGGCCGGGGCCGCCGCCACTAAAACGTCGTTTCAGTCGATCTCTTCTGCGCGCCAGCAGCGCACGTATTGACCTGGCTCGATCTCGCGCAACTCCTGCCGTTCGCGCGCGCAGCGTTCACGGGCATGAGGGCAGCGCGCCAGCAGGCGGCAGCCGCCCGCCGCCGAACTCTCGAGGGAGATATTCGCATCTACGCCGGAGCCGGCGTCCCGCCGTCGCTCCCTGCGACCGATCGAGGCCGCCTCCAGCAGGGCCCGCGTCCAGGGGTGGCGCGGCGCGTGAAAGATCTGGTCGCGGCTGCCGGATTCGACGATGTGTCCCTGGGTGATGACGTAGATGCGGTCGGCCACGTAGCGCAGCACGCGCAGGTCATGCGTCACGAAGACGAATCCCGGCCCGCCCTCCTGTTGCTGCAGGTCCAGCAGCAGGTTGATGATCTGGCCGCGAATGGACATGTCGAGGTTGGTGGTCGGTTCGTCGAGGAAGATGAAGTCCGGTTCCGGCGCCAGCGCCCGCGCGATGGCCGCGCGCTGCAACTGGCCGCCACTCATCTCGTAGGGATAGAGCACGGCGAAGCGCGCGCCCAGCTGCACCTGCTCCAGCAACTCGCCGACCCGCTGACGCCGCCGTGAATCGTCCAGTTCGGGCACCTGGCGCAGGGCGTCCAGCAGGGCCTCCTCGATGGTCATCATCGGGTTGAAGGAACTGACCGGGTTCTGGAAGACCATCTGCAGGCGACGCCGCAGCGGACGCCACTCGCGTTCCGGCAAGGCCTGTATCTCGCGCCCGCGGTAGAGGATGCGACCGCCGTCAAGTCGCAGCAGATTCAGCACGCAGCGGCCCAAAGTCGACTTGCCGGAGCCGCTTTCGCCCACCAGGCCCACCGTTTCGCCGCGGCGCAGGGTCATCGACACGCCGTCCAGCGCGACCACGTGCTGGCGTCGCCAGCCGCGCTGACGCAGACTGAAGCTCTTCGTCGCCTCCTCGATGCGCAGCAGCGCCTCGCCCGCAGCGCCCGCCATCATGCCTCCACCACTTCCTGCGCGAAATGGCAGGCGGAGAAGTGGCCCGGCGCGACCTCCAGAGGTTGTGGCCGCTGTTGGTGGCAGATGTCGCGGGTCATGGCGCAGCGCCCGGCGAAGCTGCAACCCCTGAGGGGCTGACGCATGTCCGGCGTGCGGCCGGGAATGAAGGGCATGCGCCCCTCGTCCGTCTGCTCGAAGCAGGCCAGCAGCGCCGCCGTGTAGGGGTTGGCCGGCCGCTCCAGCACCTGCGCCGTCGCGCCGGTCTCCATCACCTCGCCGGCGTACATGACGATGATCTGGTCGCAACTGTCCGCCACCACCGCCAGGTCGTGGGTGATCAGCAAGAGGGTCGCGTCCAGGCGCGCGACGACCTGCTCCACCAGCGCCAGCACCTGCTGCTGCACCGCCACGTCGAGGCCGCTGGTGGGCTCGTCGGCGATCAGCAGCTGCGGCTCGCAGACCAGGGCCATGGCGATCAGGGCGCGCTGCGCCATGCCGCCGCTGTACTGGTGCGGGTAATCGCGCGCGCGGGCCGCGGCCTGCTGAATGCCGGTGGCCGCCAGCACCTCCACCGCCCGCTCCCAGGCCTCCGCGCGGCCGATGTCGCTGTGCTGGCGACAAACGTCCGCGATCTGCCGCCCGACCGGCAGCAGCGGGTTCAGGGCCGCCTGGGCGTGCTGGAAGATCATGGCGATCTGCCCGCCGCGCACCTGGCGCAGCTCCGCCTCGTCCAGCGTTGTCAGTTCGCGCTCGCGGAAGCGCACGCTGCCCTTCAGTTGCGCGTTCGGCGGCAGGAGGCGCAGCAGCGACAGGGTCAGCGCGGTCTTGCCCGAGCCGCTCTCGCCGACGATGGCCGTGCGCGTGCCCGCCCCGACGCTGAGGTCCACGCCGCGCAGGGCGTAGACCGTCTCGCGGTCCACGCGAAACTGCAGTTGCAGGCCCTCAATCTGCAGCAGGGACACGCTCAACCCCGGCGCACGACCAGCGAGCCGAAGAGGTCGCTGACGTTGTTCAGCAGCCAGACCGAGATGAACAGCGCCAGGCCCGGGAAGATCGAGGCCCACCACTTGCCGAAGACCAGCTGGTTGGCGCCCAGTTGAATCATCGAGCCCCATTCCGGCGTCGGGATCGCCACGCCGAGGCCGATGAAGCTCAGCCCGGCGATCATCTGCGCCGCGTAGGCGCAACTCAGCGGCAACTGGGAAAAAACGGGCACCAGGGCGTTGGGCAGGACGTGCCGGAACACGACCGAGAGCGGGCTGTTGCCGGCCACCCGCGCCGCCTGCACGAAGTCGGCCTCGCGCAGGGGCAAGGTGACGCTGCGCACCATCTTGCTGTAGACCGGCACGTTGTAAAAGGCGAGAATCAGCACCAGGTTGAGCATGGTGTTGCCGGCGGCGGCCAGCACGGCCATGCCGAAGAGGATCTGCGGGAAGCCCTGGAAGACCTCCGTGATGCGCGTGATGACGCTGTCCAGCCGGCCGCCGAAGTAACCGGAAAGCGCGCCCAGCGGCGCCCCGACGACGATGCCCAGCGCCACCGAACTGATCGCCAGCGCGAAGTCGGTGCGGATGGCGTGGATGGTGCGCGAGAGCACGTCCATGCCATTGCCGTCCGTGCCGAAGGGATGTTCGGTCGAGGGCGGCTTGAAGCGATGCAGCGGGTTGGGTCTGACCGGGTCATGCAGCGGCAGCAGCGGCGCCAGCAGGCCCAGCAGACAAATGAGCGCCAGCAGGCCGAGGTTCAGTCGCACCCGCAGCGCGCCATTGATGCGCATCATGCGCTGCAGCAGCGACGGACGCTCGGGGATCGCCTGTCCGCCGGCCAGGGCACTCATGATTGCGCCCGCACGCGCGGATCAAAGAGCGCGTTGAAGACGTCGCTGGCGAGGTAGACCAGCAGGTAGAAGCCCGAACTCAGCAGCACCACGCCCATGATCGGTTCGTAATCGGAGTGATTCATGGCGTCCACGGCGTAAAGCCCCAGGCCGGGCCAGGTGAAGACCACCTCGACCAGCACCGTGCCGCTCAGGAGGTAGCCGTAGGTCATCGCGATCATGGTGACGACCGGGCCCAGGGTGTTGCGCAGGGCGTAGCGATAGACCACGCCCGCCGGCAGGCCGAAGGCCCGCGCGCTGCGAATGTAGTCGCTCTGCAGCACTTCCTGCATGCGCTTGCGCGTGATCTGCAGGGTGCTGGGGCTGGTGGTGATGGCCAGGGTCAGCGCCGGCAGAATCAGGTGGCTGACGCTTGAGAAAAAGGCCTCGTGGTCGCCGGCCAGCAGGGTGTCGATGGTGTACCAGCCGGTGACGTACTCCGGCGCGCCGATGCTACGGGCGATGCGCCCCAGCGGCGCCGGAAACCAGTGCAGTTCCGCGAAGAAGACGAAGATCAGCAGCAGGCCCAGCCAGAAGCCGGGCATCGACACGCCGGTGCGCGCCATCAGGTCCGCGAAGCGGGCCAGCAGGCCCCGTGGTCGCATGGCGGCCAGCACCCCGGCCGGCACGGCCCACAGCACCCCCATCGCCAGCGCCCAGGTGGAGAGTTCCAGCGTGGCCGGCAGGCGCCGCCCGATTTCCTCCAGCACGGGATTGTAACTAAAGCGTGAGATTCCCAGGTTGCCCTGCAGCAGGTTGCTGGCGTAGCGCAGGTACTGTTCGTGTAACGGGCGGTCCAGGCCCATTTCGCGCCGGATGTTGTCCAGCATCTCCTGGCTGGAACGGTGGCCCACCAGCAGGTAAGCGGGGTTGCCAATCTTGTGCGTCACGGTAAAGGTGATGACGGACACGCCGAAGAGCGCGATCAGGAAAACGCCGAAGCGTTTGAGCAGGAAAAACACCCATTCCCGCATCGAATCGAGCATGGTTGGCTCCCGCCGCCGTCTTCAGTGTGATCGTTGGGGTGGAAAAGGACGGGGCTCGGCCTGCGGCCGCGCCCCGTCGCCGTCCGTCCTGCGATTACTCGCGGTAAAGCGGCCAGTACCAGAACAGGTTGTCTGGCAACTGCACGTAGCCGTGGATGTCATCGCGCATGGCGATCTCGAAGGGCATGTCGGCCAGATAGAGCTGCGGGGCCTCATCGCCGATGATGCTTTGGTACTCTCTCGCCAACTCCGCCTTCAACTCTTCATCCAGCGTGCCGTTCATCAACTCGATGAGTTCATCGATTCTGGCGTTGCTGTAACCCATCCAGTTGGTGATGCCGCCCGTGCGGAAGGTGGCGACGCCCGTGTAGCCGGGGTCGTCCACGTACCACAGCAGATCGCGCATCCAGGCCTCCGTTTGCAGCGTTTCCACCTGTTCGACAAACACCGCGGAGGTCTGCAGTTCAATGTTCATGGTGACGCCCACGTCAGCGAATGCGGCCTGCAGCACCACGGCGATCTGCTCGGTGGTCGCCACGCCGGAAGCGATTTCCAGCGTGAACTCGAAACCATCGGCATAGCCGGCCTCGGCCAGCAATTCGCGCGCCTTGTCCGGATCGTAGCTGTAGGGCCAGACCGAGCCGTCATGGTGCTTGCCATCCACAGGGACAGGCCCGGCGGACACCTTGGCCTTGCCGCCGAAGATGCCGGCGACGATGTCGTCGTAGGGCACGGCGTAAGACAGCGCCTGGCGCACCAGCTTGTTGGCCAGCGGCCCCCCGGTCACGTTCAGGCCCATGATCATCTGGTTGCGCGTCGGCACCGAAAGCACCTTCACGCCCTCGGCGCCTTCCAGCGCCGCCAGTTCATCCGTGCTTAGCTCCGTGGCGATGTCGACCTCGCCCTCGCGCAGCAGCAGGGCGCGGTCCGCCGAACTGGGGACGACCTGCAACACGACCTGGTCGAAGAAGGCCTTGCCGGCCCAGTAATCGGGGTTGGCGCGCAACACCATGGCCACGCCCGGTTCCCAGCTTTCCACGTAATACTCGCCGGAGCCGACGTCGTTCTTGGCCAGCCAGCGCGTCGCCCAGGGGTCGTCCTCCGCTACGTGCATCTGGGCCTCGACGGCGTCCATCGGGCCCTGCGACTGGTCGCGGAAGAGGAAGAAGAGCCAGGGGCTTAGCTGCGAGAACTGCAGCGTCACCTCGTGCGAACCGGTCTTCTCCCAGGAAGCGATGTTGGCGGTGTCGACGTTCCACTTGGTGCCCGAGGCCGTGCCGATGGCGCGCTCGAACCAGTAGATGAAGTCGTCCGCCGTCACCTCGCGCCCGCTCTTGTTGAAGGTGCCTTCCCGGATCTTGAGCACGATCGAACTCAGGTCGTCCGACCATTCCCAGGACTCGACGGCCGCGCCCTCGACGGTGCCCGTGTCGGCCACGCTGTAGCCGAGGCCGGTGTCAACCCGGCCATAGCGGAAGAACTGGTCATAGATGTTCAGGTTTACACTGTTGGACAGTTGATTGCGGGAAAACGGCGGGTCGATGGTTGGAATGTCGCCGGAAATGGCGACCACCAGAACGTTTTCTTCCTGCGCCAGCGCCATACCGCCAGGCAGCAGGGCCAGCAACAGCAATACAAAGGTCATATTGAACAACAACGTACGTCTCACGGTACTTCCCTCCTTACCCCATACGAAATCCCGGGCTGCCCGCGTCGTCAATCCGACGCGCTGCCCAGGGCGCGAATCTCGGCCTGAATCTCCGGCGAGGCGTACATGCCGCGCTCGTCCGGCTGCCACACGACCGGGTCGACCAGGGTCATGTCGTCCAGGCCGACCAGTTCATAGCCCTGCGCCTGCAACTCGTCGACGATCTTCGGCATCGCGTCGACCAGCGGCAGCGGCCGCGCCAGGCGCAGGCCGTCGTCCTCCGTCTCGGAACTGTCGTGCAGGTCGATGATCGAACCCGGGCCCAGCGAGGGATGCCCCAGGATGCCATCGATGATGTCCTGCGGGTCGGTCTTGTCCCAGTCTGCCGGGTTGACGTCTGAATCGACGACCTGGATGCGGTCCGACATGGCCAGCGGCGAGGTGAGGCAGGTGAAGTAGTTGAAGTAGTGCGCGCGCAGGTGCCGCGTCGGGCGCCCCGTCAGATTGGAGAGCACGGCTTCGGCGTGGTCGAAATCGCCGACGTGCGCGTGATGCAGGTGACTGTGGTTGGCCTCCGTGTGCCCGCCATTGACGATGCGCATGAAGGCTTCCGGCCAGCGCTCGACCCACTTGCCCAGCACGAAGAAGGTGCCGCGCGCGCCGCGCGATTCCATGATTTGCATGATCTGGTCCGTGCGCGGCGGGTTGGGGCCGTCGTCGAAGGTCAGGGCGATCTTCATCTCGTCGCGTCGCCCGTGGTCATAAATCATCAGGGGCATACAGGTCCTCCAGGCTCCGGGCATGGCACTCGCCGGACGAAATGTTTATAGCGCCCGGCGCTTCAATTCGCCATAGCCGCAGGATTAATCTTCGTCGAGATATTCCATCTCCGGCAGCAAATGCCAGCGGATGCTTTCCTCGGGCAGGGTCGCCGCGGCCCACTGCGCCTGCAGGTCGCAATCGGCGCGCAGTTCCGCCATGCGCTCCCGGATGCGCTCCGGCCGCCAGTCCTGCAGGACGCGCGCGCGCAGTTCCCCCAGAACGCCCTGGCAGGCCGGGTCCCCGGCGCGGTCGACCAGCTCGTCCGGGTCTTCCCGGAGGTTGAAGAGCTGCGCGGGCCAGCCATGGTAATAGACCAGCTTCCACTCGTCCTGGCGCAGCATGCGTACGTAGGCCGAGTCGTCGGGCGCGTAGCGGTCGGCGCAGTATTCGCTGAAGGCCTCGTCCCTCCAGTCCGCGGCAGCCGCGTCGCCCTGTAGCAGGGGCAGCAGGCTGCGCCCCGGCGACTCCGGCAGCGCCGGCGCGGACATGGCGTCCAGCAGGGTGGCGCTCAGGTCCAGCGCGCTGACCACCCGCTCGCAGCGCTGGCCGCCGGCGAAGCGCCCGGGCCAGGACATGATCAACGGCACTCGCACAGACTCCTCGTAAAACACGTGTTTCCACCACAGGCCGTGTTCGCCGACCATGTCGCCGTGGTCGGAGTTGTAGACGATCAGCGTGTCGCGTTCCAGGTCGTTGGCAGCCAGCGCCGCCAGAATCTCGCCGATCATGGCGTCCATGCGTTCCACCAGACCCCAGTAGGCGGCCCGCGAGCGCCGCGTCTCGTCGGCGTCGACGTCGGTCAGGTCCGTCGTCTCGCGCCAGCGCCGCAGGTAAGGGTGCGCCTCGTCGGCGTAGTCGCGCGGCTTGCGCGGCGGCGGCAGCGTATCGGCGTATCGTTCGTAATCGACCCGTCGCGCCACGTAGGGCGGATGCGGCAGCATGTAGCCCACGCTGAGCGAGAAAGGCGCGTCGTCCACGCCGGCGCGGCGGCGCACCCCCAGGCGATTGAGCCAGTCCACCGCGGCCGCCGTGACGTCCTCGTCGTGCACCTGATAGCCCGACTGCCCCGCCCCGGAATTGCGCAGGCTGATTCGTTCCGGGCCGGCCGTGCCCTGCAAGGCGCCACGGTGGGCCATCGGAATGCCGGGGAAATTGGCCGAGTGGTCACCGACCAGGCGCTCGCTGTAGCCGTGCAACTGGTCCGGCCCGACCGCGTGCATGCGCCCGATCAGGGCCGGCCGGTAACCGGCGACGCCCATGCTGTGTGCCAGGGTGGGCACGTTGGAATTGAGTACGTGGCTGTTGCTCCAGACCTCGTTCTGCCAGGGGTGGCGGCCGCTCAGCGTGGCCATGCGCGAGGGCACGCAGATCGGCGAGCAGCAGTAGGCGCTGCTGAAGAGCGCGCCATCCCGCGCCAGGCGGTCCAGATGCGGCGTGTGCACGTGGGCATCGCCGTAGCAGCCGGTCACCGCCGCGTTGTGCTGGTCCGAATGAATGTAAAGCAGGTTGGGGCGCGACCCTTCCGGCATGTTGCCTCCCCTTCGCATAAACAAAAAAACGCCGGGCGGGAGTCAGACCCCCGCCCGGACGTGAAAAACTAGCCGCTGACGGCCTCCTCGAGGCCTTCCATCATCAGTTCGATGGCGTCCCCGGCCGTGATCTCGCCCAGCAGCACGCGCTGGAAGTTGGGCAGCACTATGTTGCGTTCCCAGCCAGGGCCGCCGGGGAAGCGCGTGGGCGGGCCCACCTCGTCCACCGTCGCCACAGCCGCCGCGTAAAGCGGATTGGACTGCACGCGTTCGTCCTCCGCCACCAGCGACGAGGACGGGAAGTAGCCGGTCAGTTCAAGGAAGTCGACCTGGGTGTTGATATCCGCCCAGTAGCTGATCCATTCCCAGGAGGCGTCCTCTTCCCCGTCGCCGGGCATCGAGATGCCATTGTAACTGGGCGTCGCCGAGGCGATCTGTTTTTCCGGACCATGGGGCCGCAGGGCCGTCGAGAAGGTGCCTTCGTCACCCAGCACCGTGCGCATCTCGGCCAGCGAGCCGGTGTGGTGCCAGAGCATGGCCGTCTGGCCGGTCTGGAAGGCTTCCATCAACTGGCGGAAGCTGTCGTTGGCGACGCTGGGCGGCACCGCGCCGTGCACTGTGTGCAGGTCCGTGTACCAGCGCAGGGCCTCGACCGCCTTGTCGAAGTCCAT
This sequence comes from Anaerolineae bacterium, assembly GCA_034428275.1. GTDB lineage: Bacteria > Chloroflexota > Anaerolineae > Aggregatilineales > Phototrophicaceae > JAGWBD01. Next base: position 6,768 of record DAOUIB010000352.1, on the reverse strand, counting down.
CGCCGGCTGGCCCATGTCGTCGATGATCGGCGAGCCGAAGGACTCGATGACCTTGACGACGAAGCCCTGACCGCCGTTGCCGCCGCGCATGCCGAAGCCGTAGCGGCCCTTGTCCGCGTCGGTCATGGCGATGGCCGCCTCGGTGAAGGCCTCCCAGGTCGTGGGCGGGTCCAGCCCGGCCTCCTCAAACCAGTCCGCGCGGTAGTACATCCAGTCCACGAACATGAAGCTGGGTACGCCGTAAATGGCGCCGTCGATGGTGGCGCCGTCCCAGCGGTCCGCGGGAATCGTGTCCATCAGACCCGACTCGCCGACGCGGCCGGAGATGTCCTGCAGGCCGCCGATGGCCACCATGTCGGGGATGCGCGTGGGCGCGGCCATGGTCGTGTCCGGCGCCGCGTTGCCGACCACCGAGGTGGTGAACTTGGTCATGAACTCGCTGTTGGGCACGGTCAGGGGGTTGATGGTGATGTCCGGGTTGGCCTGATGGAAATTCTCCAGCACCACCTCAAAGCCGGCGTGCACAAACTCGGCGATGAAGCCATGCCAGTAGTCCACCGTGGGGTTGTCCTGCGCCAGCAAACGGGCGGCGCCGGGCAGGGCGTTGCCCGCCAGCGCAGCGCCGGCAGCGGCGCTCCCCTTCAGAAAGTCACGACGGGTGAGTTTCGACATCTTTTCCTCCAAATGCACTTGCGAACGATAGTTAACCCTTCACCGCGCCCTGCATCAGGCCCCGCACCAGCGACTTTTGCGCCAGCACGAAGAACACGATGATGGGCAGGATGCTTATGATACCGCCCGCGCTCAGCAGCCCCCAGGGCAGGTTGAATTCCTCGCCCACCAGCAGGTGCAGGCCGACCGGCCAGGTCTGCGAGGCCTCGTTGGTGGTGAACATGAGCGCGAAGAGAAATTCGTTCCAGGCGGCGATGGCCGTCAGCACGGCGGTGGCCGCCACGCCCGGCGCCGCCAGCGGCAAGACGACGCGCACGATGGCGCCGGCCCGCGTCGCGCCGTCGATGCGGGCGGCGTCCTCCAGGTCCGGCGGAATGGCGTCGAAGAAGCCCTTCAGCATCCAGGTGGCGATTGGCAAGAGAAAGGTGGTGTAGGCCAGGGCCAGCCCGAGGCGCGTGTTCAGCAGGTTCAGGTTGCGCATGATGATGAAGAGCGGGATCAGCATCAGCACCATGGGGAACATGCGAATCAGCAGGAAGCCGACCAGCGCCGCGTTGCGCCCGGTGAAGCGGTAGCGCGAGAAGGCGTAGGCGGCGGAGGTGCCCACCAGCAGGCAGAGCGAGACCGTCATGACCGTGATGACCACGCTGTTGCCGAAGAGCGTGACGAAGGACCTGCGGCTCCAGAGTTCCGCGTAGTTTTGCAATGTCGGGTTGTGCGGCAGGTACTGCATTTCGGCGGTGATCACGTCGGTGTTCTGCTTGAGCGAGGTGAGCCCGGTCCAGACCAGCGGGAAGAGCGCGAAGATGCCGGCAAACACCAGCACGGCCGCCGTCAAAAAGCGGTAGAGGCGTTGGGTGGCGCGAAACGAGAGTTGCATGTCAGTCCCTGTCGACCCCGGCGACGCGCAGATAGATCAGTGTGAAGAAGATCAGGATGCCCAGCATGACCACCGAAAGCGCGGCAGCGTAACCGAAATCGAAGGCGGCGTAGGCCGTCTGGAAGGCGTAGAAGGAGAGCACGTGCGTCGCCAGGCCGGGCCCGCCGCCGGTGAGGATGATCATCAGGTCCGGCGAATTGACCACCGCGATGGTGCGCAGGGTGATGGCCACCACGATGACCGGCAGCAGCAGCGGGATGGTGATGTGGCGGAAGCGCGACAGCGCGTTGGCGCCGTCCACCGCCGCCGCCTCGTACATCTCCTGCGAGATCGACTGCAGGCCGGCCAGCAGCAGCAGGGCGAAGAAGGGGAAACCGCGCCACAGGCCCACCAGCAGGATGGCCGGCATGGCCGTCTCCGTACGCGCGAACCAGGGCCAGTAACTCTCCAGCAGGCCCAGCTTCACCAGGATGTCGTTGATCACGCCCAGGCGCGAATCGAGCAGCAGCGCCCACATGTGGCCGGCGACGACCGAAGGCATGAACCAGGGCATCAGGATCAGCGTGCGCACCAGGCCGGCGCCGCGCACCGCCCGCTTCAGCGCCAGGGCGATGATCAGGCCCAGCAGGAAGGGGTTGAGCACGTTGAAGATGCCGAAGTAGGCCGTGTTGCGCAGCGACAGCCAGAACTTCTCGTCGTCCAGCAGATCGATGAATTGCTGCAGGCCGACGAAAGGTTGGCCGCGCGCGGGCCGCAGCAGGTTGTATTCGTGCAGGCTGAGCCAGATGCCGGAGATGACGGGGTAGAAAATGACCACCGAGATGAGCAAAAAGCCCGGCAGCAGCATCAGCCAGGCCCAGTAACGCGTCTCGGAGATGCGACCGACCCAGGCAAACACGTCGAGCCAGGCCGGCCAGAGCGAGCGCAGCAGGGTCAGCCCGCTGCGTCTCTCAGCCGGAGCGGCGGCCATACTTGCTCAATTCAGTTTGCGACGCCGGTGAGACCATTGCCACAGGACCCTGAATTCTAGTGCCAGGCGCGCAGGTCGGCCACGATGCGCCCGATCTGCGCGGAGATTTCGGAGGGTACGCGGGGGTTGAAGGGCGCGCCACACCCGGCGACCACGTCGCCGAAGCCCCCCAGGCGGATCGCCTCGGCCACCGCGGCATAGTTCCAGGCGCGGCCCTTGACGAAGCGCAGCTGCTCCAGCGGGTCGATGAGCGCCTCGATTTCGCGCGCCGCCGCGTAATCGCCACGGCGCTGCGCGTTGTTGATGGCGTCCGAGGCGCGCGCGAAGACGATGTTGATGCCGGAGGTATGGCCGCGCGCGCCCAGCTCCGCCGCCGCCGTCGAGCGGTCGCCCACGCCCCAGATGACGATGCGCTCTGGGCCCACGCTCTCGACGAATGCCGGCACGTCCCCCAAGTCACTGCCGATCTTGACGCCCACCACGTGCGGCGAGTCCTTCAGCAGGCGCAGGATCGCGTCGCGGTCGCGCGCGCTGCGATAGTAATAAAGGAAGCGCGCCCCGTGGCGCTCGCCGTAACGGGCCGTGAACTCCAGCAACTGCCCGTAGAGTCCCTCGGGGCTGAAGGTGCCGGTCAGCGGCATGATCAGGAAGACGTCGGGCGGCCGCGGCAATTCCATCAGGCGATCGACGAAGTCGCCGGCCTGCGCCAGGGGGTTGGGCACCAGCGCGGCCAGCAACAGGCCCCCGGCGCCCATCTGCCGGCCCGTCACGTCCACCAGACGCAGATGCTCCTCCGGCCGGACGTGGTGCACCAGGCTGGTGCCCGCCAGGCCAATGACCCGCGCCCGCCCGTCGGACAGGTGATTGTTGGCCATCAGGTAATCGACGTTACGCGCGTGGCCCTCGCAATCGATGCGGCCGCCGTCGAAGGGAATCAGCGGGATGCTGTTGACGGAGTCGAGGGCGTCCAGCAGTTCGCCGTGCGAGAAAGCCAATGTGGGGCGGCCTCAGGAACTTCCCGGCCAGCCCAGCAGGGCCAGCGGTTTTTCCAGCAATTCGCGGAAGCGCTGCATGAAGGCCGCGCCCTCGGCGCCGTCGCTGACGCGGTGGTCGATGCTGATCGTCGCGCTCATGCGCTCGCCGGCGCGCAACTGGCCGTCCTCCCCCACCACCGGCACCTTCTGCGCCGCGCCGAAGGCCAGCACGCCGGCTTCCGGCGGGTTGATGACCGCGGCGAAATGGGAGACGCCCCAGGCGCCCAGGTTGCTGGTCGAGAAGGTCGCTCCCATCAGGTCGCTGAGCTTGACGCGGCCCTCACGCGCGCGCAGGGCCATGGCGCGGTTGTTCGCCGCCAGTTCGTCCAGCGGCACGCTGTCGGCGTCCCGGGCCACCACGTACATCAGGCCGCCGGCGGGCAGCGCCACCGCGATGCCGACGTTGATGCGCCGGTAACGCACGATGCGGTCGCCGTACCAGTGCGAATTCAGATTGGGGAAATCGCGCAGGGTCAGGGCTGCGGCCCGCACCACCAGGTCGTTGACCGTGACGCGCGTCCCGCTTTCTTCCAGGGCCTCATTCAACTGGCGCCGGAAGGCCTGCAGCGGCCCGGCGTCGATGTCCATCGTGATGTAGAAGTGCGGGATGGTCTGCTGACTCTCGATCGTCGTAGCCGCGATGCGCCGCCGCATGCTGTCGGGTTTGACGTGTTCCACGTCCTCGCCAGCGGGCGGTGGCGTCCTGCCGGGCGCGGCCGGCGGCGTCGCCGCGGCCGGGGCCGGTTTCGCCGCTTCTTCACGGTAGTTCTCAATGTCGGCGCGCACGACGCGACCGCCCGGCCCGCTGCCCTTCACCTGCGCGAGGTCGATGCCCCGCTCGCGCGCCAGCCGCCGGGCGATCGGCGACACGCGCGCGCGACCCTCCGGCAACTCCTCTTCGGCTTCGGTCGGCGTTTCAACGGCCGCCCCGTTGGCCGCAGCGGGCGCTTCTTCCGCGGACCCTGACGCGCCATTGCCGGCGCCGGCCTCGTCCGCCCCACCCAGCTGACCGAGCACGTCGCCCTCGCGGATGCTGTCGCCCACCTCGGCGCTGCGCGCCAGCAACACGCCGGCGGCCGGCGCCTCGATTTCCAGGGTGGCCTTGTCGGCGTCCATTTCGGCGATGACCTCGCCATCGCTCACGCTGTCGCCCACGTCCTTCAACCAGTTGAGCAGCGTGCCATCCACGGTGGCGGTGATATCCACGGCCATCAGACGATCTCCTTCACGGCCGCCACCACCTTGTCGGCGTCCGGCAGGGCCATCAATTCAATATCGCGCGCGTAAGGCAGGGGCAGGTCCATGGCCGACACGCGTTTGACCGGCGCGTCCATGTAATCGAACATGTCTTCCTGAATGCCCGCGGCGATTTCGCTGCCGAAGCTGTACATGGGCAGCGATTCCTCGACGATCACGCAGCGATTGGTCTTGCGGAAGCTCTCGTAGACCAGGCCCATGTCCAGCGGCCGCAGCCAGCGCATGTCGACCACCTCGCAGTCAACGCCCTCGCGCTCCAGTTGCCGCGCCGCCTGCAGCGACCACTCCACGCCCCGCGCCCAGGCGACCAGGGTGACGTCCGCGCCTTCGCGGCGAATCGCGCCCTTCCCCACCGGCAGCAGGTAGTCCTCGTCGTCCGGCACCGGGCCGGGTTTGGGGTACAGGGCGATGCTCTCGCTGAAGAGCACCGGGTTCTCGTCGCGGATGGCGGTCTTGAGCATGCCATAGGCGTCGCCCGGCGTGGCCGGCGCAGCGACGTAAAGACCCGGGAAGTGCGCGAAGATCGGCTCCGGCGCGTGGGAATGCGAGGCCGTGGCCTGGTCGCCCCAGCCGCTGGCCGCACGGAACACCAGCGGAACGCTGAACTGGCCGTCGAACATGTAGCGGATCTTGGCGGCGTGGTTGACGATGGCGTCCAGCGCCAGAAAGGCGAAGTTGATGGTCATCATCTCCGCCACCGGGCGCAAGCCGGCCATGGCGGCGCCGACCGCCGCGCCGCAGATGGCCATCTCGGAGATCGGCGTGTCGCGCACCCGGCGGGCGCCGAATTCCTCGTAAAGGCCGCGCGTAATGCGATGCGTGCCCTGCCACTTGCCCACTTCCTCGCCCATGACGAAGACGCGCTCGTCGCGCAGCATTTCCTCGCGCAGGGCCTTGCGCAAGGCCTCGCGCATCGGCTGGTTTCTGGCTGCCATGGGCCTACTCCACGTAGACGTTGCGGACGAGGTCGTCGGCGTCGGGCGCCGGGCTCTCCTCGGCGAATTTCACGGCGGCCAGCACCTGGTCGCGCGCCGCCTGCTCCAGCGCGCTCATGGCCGGCCGGCTGTCCGGATGCGCCTCTTCGAGGCAGGCGCTCAAACGCGTGATCGGGTCGCGCTCCGCCTTCCATTCCTCGAGTTCGTCCCTGAGGCGCAGGTTGTACTGGCGGTCCGAGACGCCGTGACCGCGATAGCGATAGGTCAGGGCCTCGAGGAGGACGGGGCCCTCACTGCGGGCGTGGGCCACAGCCTCGTCGAGGGCGCAATTCACCGCCACCACGTCCTGCCCGTCGATGCGACCGCCATCGCGCATGCCGTAGGCCAGGGCGCGTTTGTGCAGCAGCGGCTGGCCGGAGGCCTCGTCAATGTGCGTGCCCATGCCGTAGAGGTTGTTCTCGATCAACCAGACGACCGGCAGGCGCCAGACCGCGGAGAGATTGAGCGCTTCGTGGAAGTAACCGTTGTTGGAGGAGCCGTCGCCGACAAAGCAGAGCACCACGTCGTCGCGACCGCTGTATTGCGCCTCCAGCGCGATGCCGGCCGCCAGCGGCAAATGGCCGCCCACGATGGCGAAGCCGCCCCAGAAGTTGTGCTCGCGGCTGGCCAGATGCATCGAGCCGCCCTTGCCACCGCTGACGCCGCTGCGCTTGCCCATCATCTCCGCCATCAGCGGGCCAGGATCGACGCCGCGCGCCAGCGCCACGCCGTGATCGCGATAGGAGGTGATGGCGTGGTCGCGCGGCTCAATGGCCGCCAGCGCGCCGACGCCCACCGCTTCCTGCCCGCTGTAGAGATGCAGGTAAACGCCGGTGATGCGTTTCTCTTCGTAAAGTTCGTAACAGGTCTCTTCAAATTCGCGAATCAACACCATCTGCCGGTACCAGTCCAGCAGCGTGTCGCGATCGGGAAGCGCGGCGCCGTTTGCGATGTCCATTGCAGTCTCCGCCGTACAAGCCG
>DAOUIB010000351.1:0-3661 GCA_034428275.1 Anaerolineae bacterium | reverse complement strand
ATTCTGGTGGCCTTCGAGGACGGCGTCTTCGATTTGCCGGACTCATCGGCCGTGCAATTGCGAGGTCTGCTGGGCAACTACGCCCGCTATCTCGGCCTCGACGATGAACACGTACTTGAGCAATTCGAGCTGGTGCGGCAGGGGGCGCAGCGTCGGCAGCGCCGCGAAGGTCGCCGCCGTCCCGGCAGGGCCACGCCGCCGTCGCAGCCGGTCCCGCAACTGGAGCCGGGCCTTGGCGAAGGCGTGCAATTGCGGCGGCGCAGACGGCGCAACGTCCTCGGCGCGCTGCTGGTGCTGGCGCTGGGCGCGGGCGCGCTCGGAATCGTCGTTTTCGTCGCCCTGCAGTTTCTGGAAGACCCGCTGCCGGCATCTCAAAACGTCGGGGAAATCCCTCGCCTGATCCCGCCCACCGCGCTGCCGACCGCCGTGGCGCTGCGGGACGTGACGAGTGTTCCCGGCGTTTCGCGGGCGCGCTATGAGCGGCAGATTAGCCAGATCTGGAATGGCAGCGGCGTGCTGGTGACGGTCGAGGCCGCCCAGCGCACCTGGCTGCGCCTGACGGCCGATGGCGGTGAAGAATTCAGCGGCATGTTGCGCCCCGGCGAGCACGTGGAGGTGGCGGCCCGCAGCGAAATACTCCTGAGCGCCGGCAACGGCGCGGCGCTGCTGATCACCTGGAACGGCCAGGAGCAGCCCGTGCCGGGGTTGCGCGGCCAGTTGGTGGACATGACCTTCACCCGAACATCGACCACGCTAACCGCCAGCGTCGGCTTTGGGCCGACGGAGGTCTTCACCGCAACGCCTCCGCCGACCTCGGCCATTGACGTGGCCGCGCTGCTGGGCACCCTGTTTCCCGTCCCGTCGGCCACGTTGCCGGGAGAGGACTTCCTGCCCACGCCCGTCGATACGCCCCTTCCCGCAGACAGCGCCGGCCCGACAGCCACGGTCGGCGAGGCAGAAGGGCTGACGCCATCGGCGACCCCGTTGGCGCCAGCGACGGCGTCCGCCACGCCGACGGTGAGCGCTACTCCGACGGCGTCGGCGACCACCACCGTGACGGCCACGACCCGCCCGTCGGCGACCGCCGTCCTGCCACCGCGCGTGACGCAGGTCCCGCTGACTCCGGCGAAGAATACGTTAAACGGCTAGAATGGCCGGTAATACGAGGGAGCGTGCCATGGAATTCACACTGAATTTGCCTGAATGGGCCATGCGCGAAAATGAAGCCCTGCCGCCCGGCATGCCCACGCTGGAAGAACGCATGGCGGCGGTAATCCGCTTTTCGCAGCTGAATTTCGAGGAAGGCACGGGCGGGCCCTTCGCCGCCGGCCTGTTCGAGCGCGACACGGGCGTGCCGGTGCTGATCGGCGTGAACCGGGTGATGCCGCTGAATTGCTCCTCGGCGCATGCCGAGGTGACGACGATCACGCTGGCGCAGCAAAAACTGGGCACCTGGGACCTTGGCGGCCCCGGCCTGCCGCCTTACCAACTGGTGGTGAACTGGCGCACCTGCGTCATGTGTTATGGCGCGGTGATCTGGTCCGGCATTCGTTCGCTGGTCATCGCCGGCAGCGGCCCGGAACTGGAAAGCATCACCGGCTTCGACGAAGGCCCGGCGCATCCGCAATGGAAGGAAGAGCTGGAGCGACGTGGCATCGAGGTGATCGACAACCTGCTGAAGGACGATGCCGTGGCGGTGTTTCACGCCTTCGCCGCCAGCGGCAGTCACGTCTACAACGCCCGCCAGGGAGATTAGGGCCAGGTCAGCCCTCAGGTGCAAGGGAAATGAGCGAAACCCTGCTTCAAAAGGTCGTACCGCTTACGGTGGCAGAGTTTGAGACCTTTCTGCGGGATGCCCCCGAGAAGCCTTATCACGAACTGGTCTATGGACGCATCGTGGAGAAATCAATGCCGACCGATGTCCATGCCTTTCTTGTCAATCGTCTTTGCTACTGGCTAACGGCATGGGCGCGGGAGCGCGGCCTGGGCGAACCGGGCCCGGAGCGACGATTTGTTTTCTCCGGCGACACACAGAATTCGCGGCAACCCGACGTATCCCTGATTCTGGATCCGGCCTTTCCCCTGGTGTGGCAGGGCCCTGTCAGGCGCGTGCCAGATCTGGTGGCCGAGGTGCAATCTCCCGGTGAGTCGCGGCAGGCGCTGCGCGAAAAGGCGAGGTTTTACGTGCAGAGCGGCGTTGCCCTGACCCTGTTGCTCTTTCCTGGCGAAGACCTGATCGAGCTGTGGCGAGCGGAAGCGGCCGTCGAGACGCTCGGCCATGGAGAAGTCATCCGGGATGAGGTCCTGTTGCCGGATTTCGCCCTGTCGGTCGATGAACTGTTTGCGCAGCAGCGGGGAGAAAAGAGCCAGACTTCATGAACCGGGATAATTTCTATCTGCTCAGCCTGGGCTGCGCCAAGAACACGGTCGATTCGGAGAGCATGGCCCAGGTGCTGGGGCAAAACGGCATGCGAGGCTGCGACAACCCCGACGACGCCTCGGTCCTGATCGTCAACACCTGCGGCTTCCTTGAGGTGGCGCGCGAGGAATCGCTGGCGGCGCTGCGCGAACTGGTGCGCGGGCGGCGGGCGGGCCAGCAGGTCATCGCCGCCGGTTGCCTGGCGCAACGCCACGGGGCCAGCCTGGCGCAGGACGTGCCGGGCCTGGACGGCATCATCGGCACGCGCCGCTGGATGGACATCTTCGACCTGGTGGTGCGGCTGCGCGCCCGCCGACATCCGGAGCCGATCTATCACCTGCCGACTGACGCGACCCGGGTCGGCCTGGACGAGCGCGGCGTGCTGCGCGCCAGCGTCGAGGGGGCCAGCGCCTGGCTGAAGATCGCCGACGGATGCCGCCGCCCCTGCGCCTTTTGCACCATTCCCAAAATCAAGGGCACGGCCGTCAGCCGGCCGCTGGAGACCCTGGTCGACGAGGCGCGGCGACTTCAGGCCCGGGGCCTGCGCGAACTCATCCTCATCGCCCAGGATACCAGCGATTACGGCCACGATCTGGGCATGAAGGACGGCCTTGCGACCCTGCTCGATGCGCTGGTGACGGCCGCGCCCGACATCCCCTGGCTGCGACTCATGTACGCCTGGCCGGGTTATGTGACGCCGCGCTTGATTGAGACGATGGCGGCGCAGCCACAAATCCTGCCCTATCTGGACATGCCGCTGCAGCACGGCCATCGCAGCACCCTGCTGCGCATGCGGCGCCCGGCCAACATCGAGTGGGTCTACGAGACCCTGGCGCAAATGCGCGCCCTGATGCCGCAACTGGCCGTGCGCACGACCTTCATCGTGGGCTATCCTGGCGAGACCGATGCCGAGTTTGAGGGCCTGCTGGATTTCGTGCGCGACCTGCAATTCGACCGTGTGGGCGCCTTCAGGTACTCGCAGGAGCCGGGCACACCTTCCGCCGCGCTGCCGGACCAGGTGCCGGAGGCCATCAAGCAGGAACGCTACGATGCCCTGATGTCGCTACAACAGGGCATAAGCCTGGCGAAGAACCAGGCGCTGGTCGGCCGTGAGATTGACGTGTTGGTGGAAGGCCATGGCGCCCGCGAGGACGAATCGGGCGAGGCGGATGGCGCCACGCTCAGCCTCGGGCGCAGCTGGCGCGACGCGCCGGAGATTGACGGCTACGTCATCGTCGAGGG
>DAOUIB010000350.1:0-4227 GCA_034428275.1 Anaerolineae bacterium | reverse complement strand
GGATAAGGTTGCACGCAACTGTTTGTCCTCAGAAATGAAATCTCCCCACACGTCCCCGAATCTGTTTCGCGAACAGTCTTTCTCCCCCTCTCCCCGAGGGAAGGGCTCCCGCGACTGAGCGGGAAAAGGGTTGGGGGGTGAGGGCCAACGGGATGCGGGCGACATGATATGTCGCCCGTACAAGGTTCCTGGACTGAGCGGGAAAAAGGGCCGCCACCACCGGGTTTTCCGGCGTACATCGCGATCAGACCAACATGGCATCCACGGCTAGGCCGCAAGCGACGCGCCGACACTGCAGGATGCTATCCCGCGGGATGCTTCGGGCAGGGGCCCTCGCTATACTGTCGCCACGCGACCGGACATAGGACAGGATGCCCCATGTACCTCGGCCTGGAGATCATCGACTTTCACGTGCACTTCCCCACGCGCAAGCCCATGTTCGGCGGCCCGCAGGGCCCGGGACCCGACCGGCGCAGCGAATTCGTTGAGCGCCGTGGCGAACGCCGGACGCAAATCGCCCGCCAGCACGCCATGGACTACAACCGGCACTGGCGTCTGACCTGGGGCTTCGACCCGCCGGAAAGCGACCCGCCCGATGACGAGACCCAGGCCGACCGCTGGGCCGCCGAACTCGAGCGCTACGGCCTGCGCGCCGTCGGTTTCGTCACCGGCGGCGGCAACGACCACCTCGCCAGCATCATCGCGCGCCACCCGGCCAGTTTCGTCGGCTTCGCCCACAACTACCTCTTCGGCGAGAACGCGGCGCAGGAAGTGAAGCGCGGCGTCGAGGAACTGGGCCTGCGCGGTTACAAGCTGCTGGCCCCGGCGCTGGACCGCCCCATCGAGGACGAGACCGGTTACCCGGTCTGGGAAATGTGCGGCGAGCTGGATATCCCGGTGCTGGTGCACTTCGGCATCCTCGGCAGCGGCGGCGGCGTCCCCTGGCACGAGAACATCAACCCGCTCAAGCTTTACACCGTCGCCCGCGATTTCCCGGAGGTCACTTTCGTCATTCCGCACTTCGGCTGCGCCTGGATCCGCGAGACCCTGCAACTCTGCTGGGGCTGCGGCAACGTCTGCATCGATACCTCCGGCTCCAACCAGTGGGTGCGCTGGGTCGACGGTGAGTGGAACACGAAGAAGCTTTTCCGCAAGTACGTGGAGACCATCGGCGCGGAACGCATCATCTTCGGCAGCGATTCCAGTTACTTCCCGCGCGGCTTCGCCATCCGCTACCTGCAGGACCAGATCCGCGACTGCCGCGAGCTCGGCCTCACGGACGACCAGTTGCGGGCCATCTTCAGCGGCAACGCGGCGCGTTTGTTCAAACTGGGCAACTAGCCGACGTTTGCCCCGCCCTGCCCCAGGTAGAGGGGGAAAAATCCCTCAAACCTGCCGCTGTTCCCATTGCCGATCAGCAGTTGCGCGCGATGTTCAGCGCGAACGCGGCAAGGGCTTTCGTGCTGCAGAGTGTGCCCTTGCGCCCTCACCCCCTGGCCCCTTTCCCGCTCAGTCGCGGGAGCCCTTCCCTCTGGGGAGAGGGGGAACAAAACCCTCAAACCTGCCGCTATTCGCCTTGTCGATTAACAGTTGCGGCCGATTTTCAATGGAGACCCAGCCTGCCGATTCAAGCTTCCGGACACGTTCTCACCTGCAATTCGTCAGTTAAAGCCCCTCTCCCCCGGGGAGAGGGGTTTGGGGTGAGGGCCGGGACACATGGGGCCCTCTTTTTGCCCCGCCCCGCCGCAGACGCTAGAATCGCCCGCGACATTGAGTTGCTCTGTTACACAGGGAAACAGGAGACGAACGATGAACAAGGTCGGACTATTGCTAATGCTTGTCGCCCTGCTCGCACTTTCGGGCGCCGCGCTCGCCCAGGACGACGTCGTCGAGATCGAGTACTGGCAGTACAACTTTCAGGTCCGCGTGGACGCCATGAACGCGCTCATCGAGCAGTTCCACGAGGCCAACCCCGACGTGCGCGTCATCCACAACAGCGACATCCCCTACGCCAACTTCCCCGACGAGCTGGCGGCCTCGGCGCCCGCCGGCGTGGGACCCGACGTCGTGACACTCTTCTACGGCTGGATCCCGTCCTTCGTCGACGCCGGTTACCTGGTGCCGCTGCCGGCCGAGGACTTCCCCGAAGAGTGGATCGAGAGCCACTTCTCGCCCATGGTCGCCGGGTCGAAGTTCGAGGGCTCCTACTGGGCCATCCCGACCGCGGTGCGCTCGCTGGCGCTCTTCTGGAACAAGGACATCTTCGAAGCGGCCGGGCTCGACCCCGAGACGCCGCCCGCCACACTTGACGAGTTCCTTGAGATGGCCATCGCCACCACCACCTACGACGGCGACGCCGAGATCATGAACATCACGCAGCAGGGCTACGCGCCGCAGATCTCCGGCCAGGCGCACCACTGGTTCCGCGAGGTGCTGCTGCGCCAGTACGGCGGCGTCCCCTACAACGAGGACAACACCGAGGTGCTCTTCAACAGCCCCGAGGGCTGCGAGGCCTTCGCCTGGCTGGCCAGTTTCGAGACCGAGCACAAGACGGGCAGCAACGACCTCTTCAACGGCGCGACCGAGTCCTTCATCACCGGCACGGCCGCCCTGCACGTTGACGGCTCCTTCCGCCTCGGCGGCATCGCCAGCAACAACCCCGACCTGAACTATGGCGTAGCGGAACTGCCCGTCGGCCCCAATGGCGAGCGCAGCACCTTCGGCTCCTACTGGACGCATGGCATCACGCGTCGCGCCGCGGCTGACGAAGCGCGCATGGACGCCGCCACGCGCTTCCTGCAGTTCATCACCACCGCCGAGGCCGGCGCCCTTTGGGTGGACATGGTCGGCGAGTTGCCGGCGCAGCTTGAGGCGATTGGAGACCCCGAATTGCTGGCCGATCCACGCCTCGGCCCCTTCACGGCCGGCCTGGAGTACGCGCATGCGACCTTCTTCGTCGAAGAGCGGCAGCAGCGCCAGCACCTGATCGACGCCCTCGATCTCATCCGCCTCGGCGGCGTGGACCCTTGCGAGGCGCTGGATGAAGCGGCGGCGCTGGAACAGGCCCTGCTCGACGACTTCTGGGCCGGACGCGGCTGATCGCAACTCCAATGCTTCGGGCAGTCTGACCTTCGCGGTCAGGCTGCCTGAACTGCGAACCTTGCTTCCCGGGATGAAGTTCGGAGTAACACCAATTGCTCCCCTCTCCCTGAGGGAGAGGGGCAGGGGGTGAGGGCAGCAACCACCATGATCCATCTCACCGTAGCGCGGCGCAAGATGCTCTGGGCCTACGTCTTCCTCGCCATCCCCATCGTCTTTTTCGCTGTCATTCGCATCTATCCGGCCTTCTTCGCCTTCGCGATGAGCCTCTTCGATTACAATCCCCTGGCCATCGACCAGCCTTACGTCGGCCTTGAAAACTACGAGACCCTGCTTGCGGAATTGAACAAGCCGCGCTCCGTCACACGCGCGTCCTTTGTCAACACCGCGGGTTACATCGTGCTGGGCATGCCGCTGCAGTTGCTGATCGCCCTGTTGATCGCCCTGATGCTCAACGAAATACGATCATTCGCCACGCTCTTCCGCCTGGCCTTCTTTTTGCCCTTCGTCACCTCCACCATCGCCATTTCCTGGGTCTTCCGCTGGCTTTACCAGCCCCAGTTCGGCCTCTTCAACGTTCTGCTCAAGGCCTTCGAACTGCCGCAGCAACCCTTCCTCAACAATCCGAAGCAGGCCCTGGCCTCCATCCTCGCCGTCGTCGTCTGGCAGGGCCTGGGCTTCGCCGTCGTCATCTTCCTTGCCGGCCTCAAGCACATCCCGCGCGTCTATTACGAGGCCGCCCGCGTCGATGGCGCCACGCGCTGGCAGACCTTCCGCAGCATCACCCTGCCCTTGCTCAATCCCAGCATCGTTTACCTGGTCGTGCTGCAGTCGATCTCCTTCCTGCGCATGTTCGCGCCGGTGCTGGCCATGACCGACCAGGGCGACGGCGGCCCCCTGAATTCCACCACCACGGTCGTGCTGCGCGTCTATCGCGAGGCTTTTAGCAGCCGCAACATGGGCTACGCCGCCGCGCTGACGGTCGTGCTCTTCTGCATCATCCTGCTCGTCACCATCTTCCAGCTGCGCGTCACCACGCGCCGCACCAGTTGAGGGAGGGGAAACGATGAGCAGCGTCGAGCGCGCGCAACCCGCCCTGCCACTGCAACAGGCCAGTCCGGCAGGTAG
>DAOUIB010000349.1:0-5198 GCA_034428275.1 Anaerolineae bacterium | reverse complement strand
CAAGTCCGGACGCCGCACGTAGCGGTTGACGCGGACGTCGCTGAAATGCGGTAACAGACTGGCGACGGCAGCCGGGATTTGTTCTCTGTCATCTTCATGAAGCATGGATGTCAACTGCGCGGCATTACTGCGGGTCCAGCTCCAGCGCTGGCGCAATGCCTCGGCCTTGTACCAGTAATCTCGCTGCTCCCAGGCCCTTGCGCTTTTTTCGATTCCCTCGTCGATTTCATGCAGGGAGAGCACGATCAGGGCCACCATGTCGCGCGCTTCGTCATCAACAAGGGACTTTTGGCCGAGCCGGCGCAGCATTTCCGCGATGGTGCGTCGGCATTGATTGCGGCGTTTGGCGGCACTGTCGAGGTTGGTGACCCGGCTCATCAATCAGCGTCTGCTTCTTCCGGTAGCCAGGGTCGAATGCCCTTGTAGATGCGAGTGCTGCCGAAGGTCTTCAGAATCGTGGTCGCGCTGCGTCCGGTCTGCTCGGCCAGTTCAAGCGGCGTTTGCGGTTCGTTGTCATTGGCGAGGAAGACCCTGAAGACGCTGTCCACCAGTGAAGTTTGGGGATTGATGAAATCCGGTGCCAGTGCAGCCTGGCGAATGGCGAAAGTGAGTTCGTCCATCCGGAAAACTTCACCGGTATCCGGATCGATGAAGTCGATCCAGGCATCCCGGGAATTCTTCGAAAGGCGTTCCCGCTGTCCGGGTTCAATATGGCTGAGCAAATAAATGCGCAGGTCTTCCTGGCTGCGTTGCCACCAGTCGTAATCGACGTAAAAGCGGGTCCTGAGCGTGGGCTTGATGAGAAAGCCCGAATAGCCGTTGCTGACCTTCATCGCGCACGCTCCCGGCGAGCGCCGCGCCAGTAATGATCGCCCACATAGTCGAATTCCGCACTGGAAACCAGGGTCGTCATCAGGGGGCCCGGCGGGCAACGCCGTAGCACGTTGACTGCGCTGTACAGCGTCTTCAGGTGCACGGCGCCCTGGGGAGAAAGCGGGGCGAGCGCATGCAGGGCGTCCCTGACGTAGCGAACCAGAGGCCTCGCCTGCTCCTGGTTGGCTTCAAATAGGGCGTCGACGGCTGCCGGCTCTTCCGTTCCCAACACCATCAATTCGTCATAACTGGCGCCAATGGTGCCCCGCGCTTCGCGAAAGGTCAATTGATTGTTGACGGGAGCAATCAATCGTACCAACTCCTTGCGCGGTCGGTACTTATTCAGGTTTAGCAAGATACGTCCGGCCTTCTCGTCGCGGCTGACCTCGATATAGGCGCCGACGGGAAGGCCGTACTTGCGGTAAAAGGGGCCAAGGCCGCAGACGTAACGGGCCTTCCGCACGATCCAGCCGGTGAATTCCTCTCCGTCTCTGGCATCGACCAGCGTCACGTACACACGTTCGCTGCGGCGCGCTGTCGGGAAAAAGGTGCGCAGGCGGGCGTTGAGGGGCAGGGTTCCGAGGCGACGGTGCGGATAAATCAGGGTAACGGTGGCGCTGGAGATGTCGGCGCCGGCGTAACGCAGCGGTGAGAGTTCGTCGTCGATTTCCGCTTCCAGATCGAGCATGTCGTCGTCCAGCAATCTGCGGTCATGCTCCTGACGCGAATAGAGCAGGGGCAGGGGCGTTGTCTGCACCTCCTGCGGTTCCATGTGTCTGAGAAACCACAGGACGGCTCCGGTTGGCCCTACCTCATCGAATCGCTCGTCATGCAACAGTGCGAAATTCATTGAGAATTCCTGAAGCGCCGGTGGGCCCGCCAGGCCGCCAAACTGCTCCAGGATCTCTGTCGTCTGGAAAGGGCCGCCGGCGTACACGTCGAGCACGGCCTCGGCCAGATTGAGATTCGCCTCACCGACTTCCAGCAGCAATTCCCTGACAAACCATTCGTCCTTCAGGCGCACCAGGTTTCCGGATTCCAGGAGTTTTTCCTCAAGGTCCGCGATGAATTCCTCACCGGAGTTTTCCAGGATTTCATCGACAGTGAGCGCCGGGCCGGGAACTGCCTGCGCATCATCATCCTCATCCCGACTGAGAGCGTGCGGGGATTTCAGGCGGCTGGCAAACTCACGCGCGGGGCCATTCCCCTCGAACCGGACGGCAATGACCTCAAAGGGCTCGTGGTCCGGATGGGTCCCGGTCCGTTTTCCCGTCACTTCGCCGGCCGCAAAGTTCAGCGCAGGAAAAATCAGGCGATCTCCAGGCTCAAAGCTGGCGGCGGGATTGTAAAAGCTGGCATTGCTGAAGCGTTCCAGCAGAGCCCGCCTCTCGGCCTCCAGTCTCTCCTCGATCAACCGTCTTGCAATGGCCAGCGTGGTAAGCGGCCGTTCCTTTTCCAGCAACAGATTGTTTATGAAATCAAGGTCTTCCGGCCTCGGTGAGAAGGAGCTGAAACCAGGTGAGTGGGTCGCTATTGCCATCATCCCTCCGGCCGGCGGAGAATGGCGAGTATACAGAAGCATCGGGCCGCATACAAGCGCCGGCGGCGGGTTGACCCTGGCCAGGCGCTTGTGTATACTTCGCCGCTGCCGGCGACGGCAGCCTGGTTTGCGCGGCAATTCAGGCAACCGACCAGGAGCAACGAAATGTCCACCAAACGTACGTGGCAACCCAAAATCCGCCGGCGCAAGCGCGTTCATGGCTTTCGTCAGCGCATGCACACAAAGGGCGGCCGGCGAATCATCAAGGCGCGAAGGGCGCGTGGACGGCACCAGTTGACAGTCACGCCGAATCACGTAAAAAAGGTCAACTGGAAGGCCTGAACGCTGGCATGGAGCGTCGTCTGCGGCTGCGCGATGGTGCCGACTTCCGCAGCGTGCGCCAGCGCGGGCGTCGTTATGGCAGCAAACTGATGCGCGTATACGTATCGCGCGGCGGCTGTTCACACAATCGTTACGGACTGGTGACCGCCAGGCAGGTTGGCGGCGCCGTACAGCGCAACCGGATTCGCAGGTTGATGCGTGAGGCCCTGCGAAGGTTGGATCCGGTACTGCTGCAAGGGCATGACCTGGTGATCGTTGCGCACTCTGCGCTGGTGGGGGTGACCGGTTCAGGCGTGGACAGGGAACTGCAAGGTCTGTTGCGCAGGGCCGGACTGTTGGCTGGCAAGGTTTCCAGGACGTGAAGTGGCTGGCACTGAAGGTGATCCGTGTTTACCAGCTCAGTATTTCCCGCATATTGCCCTCCAGTTGTCGCTTTCATCCCAGTTGTTCGGTTTACACAAGTGAGGCCATCGACCGCTACGGTCTGTTGCGGGGCGGCTGGATGGGCGTGAAAAGGATCGCCCGTTGCCACCCCCTGAATGAGGGCGGTCATGACCCCGTGCCCGACCTTGACTAACCGGACGGCGGCGCGAAAGACCCTTTGGCGTCCGCCACTTCTGGTGGTGGCGCTGGCCCTGGTGACGGCGGCCGCCTGCATTCCCTTCCGTCAGGAAGCGGGCTGGCCCGAACTGAGCGTCCTGGACCTTCCAGGCAGCATCTATGACGGACACGTTTTCCTGACCTTCAACGACAAAATCACCCTGATCGACCCGGACAACGGGCAGGCTGCACGCCTGCGCAACGCCGACGGTGAAGTGCGGGTGGATGAAGAGGGCAAGGCCCGCCTTTGGGAATTCAGCGGTCCGCAGGCCGCGCCAAACCAGTTTTTTGCGGATCCGTTGAATCTGGATGGCGACAATTTGCTGGTGCTCAGCAACGGCGAGCGTCTTTTTGAGGTCAATCTTGCCCGGGCCGATGCCCGGATTGCCGACGGTCTGGAACTGCCCGGACGCGTGCTGGCTGCGCCACTGGCTGGCGAAGACCTCGTATACGTCGCTGCCGAAAGGACCATGCTGGCGCTGGAAGCCGGCAGCTATCAATTGCGCTGGGCCTTTGAAACTGACCAAAGCATTTGGTCCCCTCCCCTGATCCTCAACGGCATGCTGCTGTTCACGTCGTTGGACCACAATCTTTACGCCCTTGACCCGGATGACGGCAGTGAAATCTGGCGGCTCAACCTGGGTGGCGCGGCGCCCGTAACCCCGGTCGAATATGGCGGCCGTCTGTATACCGGCACCTTTTCACGAAAAATATTCTCGATCTCGCCGGATGGCAGAATCCAGGCTGAATTCTCGACGGAAGACTGGGTCTGGGGTGCGCCGGCCATCGCCGACGGCGTACTTTACGCCGCGGACCTGGGCGGCAACGTTTACGCGCTGGAAATCGGGGAGAGCAATTTCCGTTTGCTTTGGCAGGCGGAGGTCAGCGAACGGGCCATCCGGGCCGCGCCGGCGGTTAGTGGGGAGTACGTCATTGTGGCGGGTCGCGACCAGAATCTGTACTGGCTGGGCCGCAACGACGGGCGCGTGTACTTTTCGCGCGAACTCGTCGGTGAAATCGTCTCTGACATGTTGTTGCTGGAGCAGGGCCCCGATGCTGAAGCCCTGTTGACGGTGAGCACGCTGGCGAACGAGGAGGCCCTGGTCGCCTTCGGCGTCCAGAACGGGGACCGACGCTGGACCTATAGTCGCTAGGCGCCGGCGCAGGGGAGGAGCGTACAAGGTCACATGTGGGATCTCATCCTAAATCCCTTCATCACCCTGTTGACCCTGCTGTATTCCATTCTGGGTCACAACGTTGTGCTGTCCATCGTGGTGTTCACTGTGCTGGTGCGCCTGGCGATTTTGCCACTCACCGCCCAGCAGCAACGCTCCTCGAAGCGCATGCAGGAGTTGCAGCCGGAACTGAAGAAGCTGCAGGAGAAGCACAAGAACGATCGCGAAAAACTGGCGCAGGAACAGATGGCGCTTTACAAGGAACACGGCGTCAATCCCTTCGGCGGCTGTTTCCCCCTGCTCATTCAGTTCCCGATTTTGATTGGTCTCTATCAGGCGATCATTTTCACGCTGGCGGCCACGCCCTTCCAGTTGCTTGACCTGTCGGGCCGTTTTCTGCTGCCAGGGCTGGACCATCTCGTGCCTCTCGAAAACCTGTGGCTGGGCATGGATTTGAGCCAGCCGCCGACCAACAATCCGCCTAATGAACTAAGTTGTGTTATAGAGTTGACTGACAAGTTAGGCAGGTCTGTAATCCTTTACATTCTCTGAACCTGCCGGATGTTCCTACATAGTGTGATGCAAAGTTTAATGGTCTCCCTATTCCACTCCTCATGGGGTCAATGTGTTTCACTAGTTACCCCCCCCCCCCCCCCCCCCCCCCCCCC
>DAOUIB010000348.1:0-7164 GCA_034428275.1 Anaerolineae bacterium | reverse complement strand
TGCGCGTCTGCCGGTGGCGACACCGCCTCCATGAAACGCTGCAGGGCTTGCCCGAGGCCCTCGCTGCCCTCCACACAGCTCGCGTCCAGGGCGTTCAGCCAGGCGTCACGGCCGCCGACCACGCGCTGCTTTCGGCCAATGCGCTCCAGAGTCCTCACCTGCTCCCGACCCAGGCCCGGCGCCCGCAAGCAGGGCGCGCGCAACACGTCCAGGGTCTCCTGCAAGGGAAAGTCGGCACCGGACAGTTCCAGCAAGGCGAGCAGATGGCGCATGACCGGCCGGTTGATCAGCGGCTCGCCGCGCGCGAAGGCCAGGGGAACGCCATGCTCCCTGCCCGCAGCGCGCAGCGGACCTGCATATTGCGACCAGTCGCGCAGCACGATCAGACAGTCTTCAGGTCTGGCATCGCTTTCAGACAACGTCCACTTGATGCGCCGCGTGATGGCGAGGGCCTCTTGCGCCGGCCCGGGCGCCTCCAGCAACCGCAGCTGTGACTGTTGCTGCGTGGAAGCCGGCCCTTCGGTGAAAAGGGAGGTCGTCAGGTCCTGCAGGCCCGCAACCCGTCGGTCAAGACCGGCGGGGAGCGACTCAATACGAACCGGTCCTGGGCTGTGCTCCCTGAGCAGGTCCAGCGCGCGCCGGAAAGGAGCGCCAACTGTCTCTTCCCTGCCGGGCGCCGTTGGCAAGGTGATGAGTGCGTTCCCGACCCTGGCCGCCAGTCGCATCACGACCCTGGCCTGCAGGGGCGTGAAGGCATCGAAGCCATCCACGACCAAATGGTCAATGCGGGCCAGATGACTCTGCAGCATGGCATCGCCCAGGGCCTCCGCCGCGTGGACCAGACTTCCCGTCCGGTCCTGAACCTGTCCTTGCGACAGCGCCGCCTCATAACGCCTGGCGATGGACGCGAGTTCCCGCTCCCTCGCGCCCTGCGCCGCCGCCGCGAGTGCCTCCGGCGATACCAGGTTTGCGCGCAAATCATCCATGAAGCCGGGGAAGGCGCGCAGCATCCCTCCAGAGTCGGCAACCCGTGAAAAAACCTTCAGCTCGCCAGCCTGCACCATATCCGCAAGCAGGTCGCGAAGGAGGTCGCGGCGTTCCCCTTCCTGCAGGATCCGCGTCGGCCTGTCAGCGAGGGCGGCCAGAGTCGTGGCCAGACTGTGAACTCTCAGGAAGCGGACATTGAAAAGGACGGCATCATTCCCTGCCGCAGCGAGCAGACGCTGGCGCAAGAACTGTTCCTGCGTCCGGTTCGGGGTCAACAGCCAGGTTTCCTGCCAGCCCGGCTGCTGCCGGTTTTCCCGAAGGGTCTGCAACACATGGTCGATCCTGCCGGCGCCGGGCGGCGCCAGCAGGATGGTCGTGGTTGCCGCAGAACGGGTCGATGTCGTTCGCATAGGTCTCCTGTCTGACCATCATGAAGGTAGCGCGGCGCCTGGCGCAACGCCACGTGCCCCTGTTGCGAGCCCATTAACCGGCGGTTAAAATGACTTATGGAGTCTGTCCCCGGTCCCAGGAGTGACAGTACGCCGACATGAACGTCCTTTACGCGAGCGCAGAAGTCAGCCCATTCTCCAGCAGCGGAGGTCTTGCCGAAGTCGCCGGCTCGCTTCCCCTGGCCCTGCGTTCAGCGGAAAGCGACGTCCGTGTCATCACACCCCTGTACGGCTTCATCGACTACGCCGGCCACGGGCTCGTTTACCAGTTCTCCTTCCCCTATCCGCACCGCAGCGGGCCCCTGGACGTCCACGTCCACAGCGTTTGTCGCCAGGATGTCCGTCACTACTTCCTGCAGTGCGAGCCCTGGTTTGGCGCCGAGGGTACGCTGTATCTTGACCAGGCGAGGGACGCCACGCGCTTCATCCTCTTTTGCCAGTTGACCCTGGCCTGCGCCTGGGAATTGCGGCAACGCGACAACTGGTTCCCGGACGTCCTGCATGCCAATGACTGGCACTGCGCCCTGATTCCCTTCCTGCTGTCCGTCAGCCGTTCCAGCCCGGACTGGGCGTCGATGCGTTCGCTCCTGACCATTCACAACCTCGCCTACCAGGGGCACGACGCCGGCGCCGCGCTGTACTACTGCGGCATCCCGACGCGCAGCCAGCCGGACCTCGTCTACCAGGACCTGGAGGACAACCTGCTGGCCATCGGCATCGCCAGCGCCGACGTGCTGACCACCGTCAGTCCCCGCTATGCGGCGGAAATCCAGTCGCCGGAAATGGGCCGCGGCCTTGACGGCCTGATTCGCACCCGCAGCGCCAACCTCCATGGCATCCTCAATGGCATCGATCGCCAGCACTACAATCCGGAGACAGATCGTCACGTGCTCGCCAGGTACGGCGCCGTAGAGTTCAGCCAGTCCCGTTGTATCAATCGCAGAGACTTGCAGCGCAGGCAGGGGCTCGATTGCGAACGCAAGGTCCCGCTGGTGGCGATGGTGGGGCGCCTGGACGTGCAAAAGGGCCTGCATCTGGCCCTGCCGGTCATGCGACGCCTCCTGACCCGTGACGCCCTGCAGTTCATCAGCCTGGGCAGCGGCGATCCCCGCTTTCACCATGATCTGGCGCTGATGGCAGGTCAGTGGCCGGAGCGCGTGGCGGTCCATCACGACTTTGACAGCGCCCTCGCCAGTCAAATCTATTCCGGAGCCGACCTTTTCCTGATGCCCAGCCTCTTCGAGCCCTGCGGCATTGGCCAGTTGCTGGCCATGCGTTATGGTTCCCTGCCCCTGGTGCGCGAGACCGGGGGTCTGGCCGATACGGTGGTGAACTACGACGATGGCCGTGGCTCCCGCGGCACGGGTTTCGTTTTCGGCTGGAGCGAAACGGAAGCGCTGGCGCACACCCTGGAGTGGGCCATCAGGACCTGGCACAATCGTCCCGCGGCCTGGCGGCGCATGCAGGAACGCGCCATGAAGCAGGATTTCGGCTGGGACAAGAGCGCCCGTGCCACGAAGGAACTCTATCGCGACGTTCTCATCAGCGAGGTCCACCCGTGAAAATCAAGGCTGTAATCCTTGCCGGCGGCGAAGGCACGCGACTCGCCACCCTGACTCACAAGCGCGCCAAGCCGGCCGTGCCCTTTGCCGGCAAGTACCGCATCATCGACTTCACGCTCAGCAACTGCGTGAACTCCAACATCTTCGACGTGCTCATCCTCACCCAGTACCGGCCGCACAGCCTTAACGATCACATCCGTCGCGGCCGCCCCTGGGACCTGGACCGCTCCTTCACCGGCGGCGTTTTGTTGCTTCAACCCTTTCTCGGGCGGCGGGATACCGACTGGTACGCCGGCACGGCCGACGCCGTCGCGCAGAATCTGCCCTTCGTGCGACGCGGCAGGCCGGATTACGTCCTCATTCTCTCCGGCGATCACATTTACCAGATGGACTACGCCGAAATGCTGCAGTTCCACGTCGACAACAACGCCGATGCAACGGTGGCGACCATCCGCGTGCCCCTCGACGAGGGCAGCCGTTACGGCATTGTGGACGTCGAAAACGACCTGAGTGTGAAGGACTTCGTCGAAAAGCCGCCGAATCCCCCTGGCAACCTCGCCAGCATGGGAGTCTACATCTTCAACTACGACGTACTGGAACGCATGCTGCATCGTGATCACGAACTGGGGGATTCCAGCCACGATTTCGGCAAGGACATATTGCCGCGCATGCTCATTGAAAGGCAGCGCGTTTTCGCCTGGCCTTTCGATGGTTACTGGATCGACGTAGGCACCATCGATGCCTACTGGGAAGCCCACATGGACCTGCTGGGGACGCCGCCCTCTCTCAACCTCAGCGACCGCACCTGGGTGATCCATACCCGCAGCGAGGAGCGACCGCCTGTCCAGATCCAGCAGGACGCCATCGTCCGCGACAGCATGATCGCGGAGGGCGCTATTGTCTCTTCCGGCGCGCTGGTCGAACGCTCGGTGCTCTCGCCTGGCGTCATCGTCGGCCCCAATTGCGTCGTGCGCGAGTCGATCCTGCTGACGGACGCCAGTATCGAGGCCGGCGCCGTCGTCGAACGTTCCATCGTCGACAAGATTGCGGTCATCGGCCACAATGCGAGGGTGGGTTCCATAGAGCAGGTTGGCGACCTGGGGATCACCTGCGTCGGCAAGAACACCCAGGTGCCGGCCGGGTTGACCGTCGGGCGCGCCTGTATCATAGGCACTGACCTGCAAGGCGATGACTTCGAGGCTTTCCCGGACCGACGTGTGCCCGATGGGGAGCGACTGGGATTCCAGCTGGCGCGGCGCTAGTCTTTCATTTTGAGCAGCAAATTCGCCTGTGTTGCCTGTCCGCTGAAATTCTCGCCGTAACGGAGTCTCTTATGATTAAGCCGGTTTTCACCGTAAACGTCACCGCCAACCTGCCCGGTGATCTCGCCCGCCTGCGGGAGCTGTCCTACGACATGCGTTGGTCATGGGACAGCGATTGCCAGGCGCTTTTCCGTCGTCTGGACCCCGACCTGTGGAGCGAGACCGGGCACAATCCGGTGCAGCTGCTCGGCCTGCTGTCCCAGGAAAGGCTCGACGAGCTGGCCGCTGACGCCAGTTTCCTGGCGCATCTGCAACGCGTCTGCGCCCGCCGCGATGAGGAAGCGGCCCGCAAGGACACCTGGTTCGCGCGCAACGCCGGCGATCAGCCGCCCGGCACCTGCATCGCCTACTTCTCCATGGAGTACGGCCTGACTGAATCGCTGGGTACCTACTCCGGCGGTCTGGGAATCCTGAGCGGTGACCACCTCAAGAGCGCCAGCGACCTCGGCCTGCCGCTGGTCGCCATCGGGCTGCTCTACCAGGAGGGTTACTTTCACCAGTATCTCAACGCCGATGGCTGGCAGCAGGAGTCCTACCCGATCAATGACCTGGCCAACCTGCCCCTGACCCTGATGCACGATGCACGGGGCGCGCCGCTGCGTATCTCCGTGGCGCTGCCCGGTCGCGAGCTTCATGCGGCCGTCTGGCGCGTGCAGGTGGGACGCGTCCAGCTCTTTTTGCTGGACTCAAACATTCCCGAAAACCACTTGCCGGAAGACCGCAACCTGACCGACCGCCTTTATGGCGGTGACCGGCGCACGCGCATACGTCAGGAAATCCTGATGGGCATCGGCGGCATACGCGCGCTGGACGCCCTCGGGCTGCGGCCTGCCGTTTGCCACATGAACGAAGGGCACTCCGCCTTTCTCGCCCTTGAGCGCATTCGCCAGTTGCAGCACGAGAAGAGTCTGAGCTTTGCCCAGGCGCAGGAAATTACCCGCGCCGGCAACGTTTTCACGACTCACACGCCCGTCCCCGCCGGCCTGGAGCGATTTGAGTTCGATCTGGTCGACGAGCACTTCGGCGACTACAGCCGCGAACTGGGTCTCTCCCGCGAGGAATTCCTGAACCTCGGTCGTGAACACGTCGGCGACCATGAGATGTTTTCCATGCCGGTGCTGGCCATGCGCCTCAGCAGCGGCACCAACGGCGTCTCTAAGCTGCATGCCTGGGTCTCACGCGGGATGTGGCGCTCGCTCTACCCCGACACGCCGCTGGACGAGGTGCCCGTCCACAGCGTCACCAACGGCGTTCACATCCAGAGCTGGATCAGCGACGAGATTGCGGAGCTGTTCGATCACTATCTGGACCCGGCCTGGCGCGAGGAAGACGGGCGGGCGGAGCTCTGGGCTGCGGTCGACGACATCCCCGACGACGAACTGTGGCGCGTCCATGAGCGCAGTCGGCGACAACTCATCGCCTTTGCCCGCGAACGCCTCCACCAGCAGTTGCTGCGGCGTGGGTTCGCGCGCAGCGAAGCCGACGCCAGCAGCCGTGTGCTCAACCCGCGCGCCCTGACCATTGGATTCGCCCGGCGTTTCGCCACCTACAAGCGCGCCACCCTGATCTTCCGCGATCTGCCGCGGCTCAAACGCATCGTCAGTGACCCGCAACGGCCCGTCCAATTCATTTTTGCGGGCAAGGCGCACCCCCACGACGACGGCGGCAAGGAGTTCATTCGGCAAATCATCCACATGGCCCAGGACTCCGAATTGCGGCCACACATCGTTTTTCTGCAGAATTACGACATGCACATCGCCCGGCAACTGGTGCAGGGGGTGGACATCTGGCTCAACAACCCGCGCCGGCCCCAGGAAGCCAGCGGCACCAGCGGCATGAAGTGCATCTACAACGCCGGCCTCAACTGCAGCATTCTTGACGGCTGGTGGGACGAGGGCTATGCGCCGGAGTTCGGCTGGGCCATCGGCAATGGTGAGGAATATCCGCCTCACGAAGAGGGTCACCAGGACCACGTGGAGAGCCAGGCGCTTTACAACATCCTGGAGAAGGACGTTGTGCCCCTCTTCTACGACCGTGACGATGACAACCTGCCGCAGGAGTGGATGCGGCACGTGAAGGCCTCCATGCGACAACTGGCGCCGCGCTTCAGTTCACATCGCATGCTGCAGGAATACTGCGAGCTCTTCTATCTGCCATCCCTGCAACGGGTGCGACGCATGCATGCCGACAACCTGCAACAGGGGCTGGAGTTCAGCGCCTGGCGCGCCAGACTCGAACAATTCTGGCACGAGATTCGCATCGAGTCGCTCGAATTCAGCGAGTCGCAACTCGTGGTCGGCGCGTCATTTGACGTACAGGCCAGGGTCCACCTGGGCCGCTTCAACCCGGCCGACCTGCGCGTCCAGTTGTATTCCGGCAAGTTGAACACCCAGCGCGAACTGGGGGCGCACGCCGGCGACGCGGTCGACATGCACCCGGTTGGCGAAGGGGAAAACGGCACGTGGATGTTTCATGCCCGCTACGCCTATCACGTGGGCGGCGAGCGGGGCCTCTCCGCGCGCGTGTTGCCAAAACACGAGTTGTTGCCGGACCAGATTCACCCGGGGCTGATCACCTGGGCGCAGCCATCGCAGTGACAGGCCTCAGCTTCGCAATAGTCCCGGCAGCTCGCGCAATCGCGGCATGCGACCGGCGAGCAGCGTCTGCACGCGAAACAGGCGCCCTGCCAGCCACATCAGGGCCGCGCTGCACAGCAGCAGCAGCAAAATACTGAGCGCGACCTGCCACGCGGGTACGGCGCCGATGAGGACGCGCTGCAGCATCGCCAGCGGCGCGGTGAGGGGAAAGAGACTGAGTGCCAGCGCCAGCGGGCTGTCCGGAGCC
>DAOUIB010000347.1:0-13725 GCA_034428275.1 Anaerolineae bacterium | reverse complement strand
TGACCTTCGCCAGGTTGTGGTTCCCCTTCATATTCATCGGCTTCGGCGTGCTGGCGGGCGTTTTCCCCTTCCACAACTGGAGCCCGGACGGTCACGTGGCCGCGCCGACGGCCGTCTCCATGATTCACGCAGGGGTATTGATGAAACTCGGCGCCTACGCGGCGCTGCGGGCCGGTGTGCAACTGCTGCCGGAAGGCGCCCAGGCGCATTTGCCCTGGATTGTGTTCCTCACGCTCATCAACGTGGTCTACGGCGCCTTCATCGCCTTCCGCCAGCGCGACTTCAAGTACGTCATCGGCTTTTCCTCCGTCAGCCACATGGGCCTGGTGAGCATGGGATTCGCCACCATGAACGTGATTGGCATGACCGGAGCGGGGTTGCAGATGTTCAGCCACGGCGCGATGACGGCGCTCTTCTTCGGTTGCGTCGGCATGGTCTACGACCAGGCGCACACGCGCGACATCCCCAGTCTGGGCGGATTCATCAAACGCATGCCCTGGGTGGGGCTGGCCTTTGTGATAGGCGGCCTGACCAGCATGGGCATGCCCGGCCTGAGCGGCTTCATCGCCGAGTATCCGATCTTCACCGGCATGTGGGCCGCCTCGGAGCAGATCACGCTGCAGGCCGGCGGCCTGGTATTGAGCAACTACTATTCGGTGATCGTGGTGCTGGCAGCGCTGGGCATCGTCATAACGGCGGCCTACGTGCTGCGGGTGACCGGCCAGGTATTCCTCGGCGAATTCAACGCGGCGCTGTACCCGGACGTGGGCGACATTTCCGTCACGGACCGCGTCGTGCTGGTCCTGCTGGGTTCACCGCTGTTGATTCTGGGTGTGTTGCCGGGGGTGATGGCGCCGATGATCACCAGCGGCGTCGGGCCGGTACTGGCTATCCTGGGAGGGGCATAAATGGCCGGCTTCGATTTCCTGGGCAGCCTGCCGGCCATCGTGCCGGAAGTCGGACTGACGATTCTGGCGATCGTCATCCTCTTTCTGGATGTCTATCTGCCGACCGAACGTCGGCGCAACATCGCCTGGGTGACGGTGCTGGGGTTGCTGCTGCTGGCGGTGACGCCGCTCGTCTGGGCGCCGCCGGCGGACCCCGCCAGCCAGCTCGTCTGGGGCGGGATGGTGCGCCACGACACCCTGGCGCAGATCTTCCGCGTGATGATTCTGCTGGGCGCGGCCCTGACGGCGCTGATGTCGATCGACACGAAGGCGCATGGCCGCCAGGGCGAGTTCTATCTCATCCTGGTGGTGGCCACGCTGGGCGCCTGCCTGGTCAGCGCCGCGGCCGACCTGGTGATGGTCTTCCTCGGCCTGGAGACGCTGTCGATCCCGCTCTACATCCTGGCGGCCTTCCGGCGCGACGACCTGCGTTCCGCCGAGAGCGGCATGAAGTACTTCCTGTTCGGGGCCTTTGCCTCGGCATTGATGCTCTTCGGCCTCAGCATCCTCTACGGCTTCAGCGGCCAGACCAGTATTTACGCCCTGGCGGAAGTTTTGCCGGCCGCCAGCGGTGAGGCGGTGCTGCCGGTGCTGGCGGCGCTGACCCTGGTGGTGGTCGGTTTCGGCTTCAAGATTGGCGCGGCGCCTTTCCACTTCTGGACGCCGGACATGTACGAGGGAGCGCCGACGCCGGTGACGGCTTTCGTCAGCGTGGCCAGCAAGGCGGCCAGTTTTGCCCTGCTGGTGCGTTTTCTGATCGCGGTGTTCCCGCAATCGCTGGTGGTCGGCGGGCACGAGATTCAGGCCTTCTGGGTCAGTCTGGCGGCGCTGATGGCCGTCATCTCGATGACCCTGGGGAACGTGCTGGCGCTGTCGCAGCGCAACATCAAGCGCCTGCTGGCCTATTCCTCCATTGCCCAGGCCGGCTACGCCCTGATCGGCGTGGCGGCCATCCAGTCGCAGACGGAGCAGGGCGTGGCGTCGGTCGGCTTCTACCTTTTCATGTACACCTTCACCAACCTGCTGGCCTTCGCCGTGGTGGTCTTCTTCAGCGAGGCGACGGGCAGCGAGACGATCGCCGACCTGGCCGGGCTGAATCGACGCAGCCCCTGGCTGGCGTTGATGATGACGATCGCCTTGTTGTCGCTGGGCGGCATTCCGCCGACGGCGGGGTTCTTCGGCAAGTTTTTCCTGTTCAACGCGGCCGTGCAGGCGGACCTGACCTGGCTGGCGATCGTCGGCGTGCTGAACGCCATCGTCGCGCTCTACTATTATTTGATCGTCATCAAGGTGATGTACGTCGACCGCAGCGCAGATGAAGACCAGCCCATCCCGTTGTCGCGCGCTTCCGGCTGGGCGCTGGCGCTGCCCGGTCTGGTCGTCCTGCTGCTGGGGACGGTGGCGGCGCAGCCGGTCTTTGAGTGGGCGGTGCAGGGTGCGCTGGCGTTGTTCCAGGCCTGACGGGTCTTCAGGTTTGTCGCCGGCCATCGCTGGAAACGGGCGTTCGTCTGTGATAGGCTTCACAGCCTGCCCCCGCCCGGACGATCACCATGGCTGAGGGCGGACCGGAGCGCGCGCCGGTACTCCTGCTGGGGGCGAAGGTGATCGCGCAGGTGGGCGCCCTGCTGGTGCTGATCGCCGGCGGCTCGGTGTTGATCGGCCTGGGGCTGGACGAGGCGCTGGGCACGAAACCGCTGTTTGTTTTTGTACTGTTGCTGGGGAGCATTCCGCTTTCGCTCTGGGCGATATACCGCTATTCACAACATCAGTCGCGTCTGATTATGGCGGCGCAGAAGGAGGAAGGACAACAGTGACCCTGAACTGGAGTGGCAAGCGCCGCTGGATCGCGTTGGTCCTGGTGCTGGCCAGCCTCGTGGTGATGTTTAACTGGCCGCCGGTCGTGCCGGTGATCCAGTTGCCTGGCGAGATCTACCCGGCGGGCGAGGTTTTCGGCCTGCCGATCACCAACACCTTCGTGGGTTCGATGGTGGTGTGGATTGTCATCCTGTTGCTGATCCGCGTGGTCAGCAGCCGCCGGCCGCGGGATGGCGGCGAAGTGCCGCGCGGCGGTTTCTACAACTTCTTCGAGATGGCCTTTGAGGGGCTCTACGGCTTCATCGGGGGCATCGCGCCCGAACGCTACCTCGGCCCGATCTTCAAGATGTTCATGACGATATTCATCCTCGTGCTGCTGTCCAACTGGTTGCACCTGATACCGGGCATCGACAGCATCGGCTTCCTGCACCCGCACGTCCACAAGGTAGACGGGCACTACGAGTTGCTGGACGGCTTTGACCTTGCGACCCTTGGCGGCGTCCACTACCTCAACGGTCAGTGCGCCTGGGTCAGCCCGGAGATGGCCGCGACCATGAGCGATGAAGCCCTGCAGGCCCGCGCGGACGCCGGCTGCCACTCCGGCATTCCTGCCGCCGCTGCCGCCGACGATCATGCCGACGAGGCTGCGGGCGACGATCATGGCGAAGAGATCGACTACCATCACGTGGAGCCAGGCGACCCCGCCGTGCCCTGGGTGATTCTGCCCTACGTCCGCGTGCCATCCACCGACCTGAACATGACCCTCGCCTTCGCCCTGATTGCCGTGGTGATGATCCAGGTGATGGGTTTCCGGGCGCTGGGCATCGGTTACCTGACCAAGTTCTTCAACTTCTCGACGCTCTTCAAGTCGCCCCTGGGCGGCATTGACGTGGCCGTGGGCCTGCTGGAACTGATCGGCGAAATGGCCAAGGTCTTGTCCTTCGCCTTCAGGCTCCTGGGCAGTATGTTCGCCGGCTCGATCCTGCTTTTCGTGATCAGCTTCCTGCTGCCGGTGATCGCCCCCTGGCCCGTGTTTCTGCTTGAGTTTTTCGTCGGCCTCATTCAGGCCATTGTGTTCGGCCTGCTGACGGCGATCTTCATGAGTCTGGCGACGGTCAGCCATCACCACGACGAGGAGCATCACGAGGAGGCGGCTGCCGGGGCGCATTAGGCAAGACCTGACGACGACATTCAATCACGATCCTGGAAGGAGTGAGGAAGATGGAAGAAGCAGTTGTGGTGGCAGGCAAGGCGATCGGAGCGGGTCTGGCCATGATTGGCGCGCTGGGCGGCGGCATCGGCATCGGGCTCGCCGTGGGTGGCGCGGTGCAGGGTATGGCGCGCAACCCGGACCATACCGGCACCATTCAGACCAACATGATTCTGGGTGTGGCTTTCGCCGAGGCCGTGGCCATCTACGCCCTGGTCGTTTCCCTGATCATCCTGTTCGTGCTGTCCTGATCTGGCAGGGGAGAAACGACTGTGGAAGCTTTAGGAATCAATCTCGGCTATCTGCTGATACAGATCATCGCCTTCATCGTCATTTACGTCCTGCTGACGCGCTTCGTCTACGATCCGCTGATCGCCGTTCTGCGTGACCGGCGCACGCGCATCCAGCGGGGCCTGGAGGACGCCGAGAAGGCGGCCAACGCCCGCATGAACGCCGAGGCCGAGGCGGAGAAGGTCTTGCAGCAGGCCCGCAGCGAGGCCCAGGGCATCGTCGACGAGGCCCGCGGGCGCGGCGAGGAAGTGGCGCAACAGGTGCAGCAGGATGCCCGGGCAGAGGCGGAGACCATCCGCAATGACGCGCGTCTGGCGGCCCAGGCGGAACGCGACACGCAACTCGCCGGCTTGCGCGGTCAGGTGGCGGCGATCTCCATCGCCGTGGCCCAGCAGCTCATTGGCGCCTCGCTGGACGACGCGCGGCAGCAGGCGCTGATCAATGACTTTTTCGCGAAGGTGCCGGATTCGGCCCGGACCCTGTCCGGCAACGTCACCGTCGTCAGCGCCATGCCGCTCGACGATGCGGAGCAGCAAAAGGTGCAGGAGGAGATCGGCGCGGACAGCGTCGCCTTCGAGGTCGACCCCTCCATTCTGGGCGGGCTGATCGTCCGCTCGGCAGACCAGGTCGTGGACGGCAGCGTCCGCAGCGGTCTGGGAGAGATGTCGCAGCGCCTCGGCTGATCCCCCGGTCGAATTGGGGCAGTGGGCCGCCGGCGTGCCGGTGAGCCCACTGTTTGTTTATGGCCAAAGAGTTTTCGCATTTGTTGCAGGCGCTGCCAGCCGACACGCTGTTGCGGAGCCATGGCGACGCCACCATCAGCGCCCCGGTTGAGGAAGATCATCGCAGGTTGCAGCCTGGCGGGCTGTTCGTGGCGCGTGTGGGTCAGGTCGCCGATGGTCACGATTTCATCCCCCAGGCGATCGCCGCCGGAGCCGCGGCGCTGGTGCTTGAGCGGGAGGTTGATACGCGAGGCCTCCCCTTTGCGCTGCTGCGCGACGCGGCCGGGGCGACGGGTTATCTGGCCGCCGCCTGGCATGAATGGCCGGCCCGCAAACTCTGCCTGATTGGCGTTAGCGGGACCAATGGCAAGACTACCACGGCCACCTTGCTCCATCGCATTCTGCAGCGCGCCAGCGATGGCCGCGCCGGCCTGATCAGCACGGTCGCCGCCGACCTGGGCAGCAGCCAGGCCGACACGGGTCTGCACGTGACTACGCCAGGCGCGCCGCAGGTGCAGGCCCTGCTGGCGCAGATGGTCGCCAACGGGCTGACCCACGCCGTCCTGGAAATGACGAGTCACGGCCTGGCGCAGGGACGGCTGAACGGCGTGGTCCTGGCGGCCGCCGTCCTGACCAACGTCACGCATGAGCACCTGGACTTCCACGGCAGCTTCGCGTCCTATCGCGCGGCCAAGATGCGCATGTTCGGCTTGTTGGCGCCGGGGCAGGGTGTCGCCCTGCTCAATGCCGATGACGAGCAGACGGCCCGGTTGTTGCCTGGGGTGAAGGGCAGGGCGCTCACGTTCGGTATCAGGGAAGGTGCTGACCTGCGGGCGGAGGCAGTAAGGCACATGCCCGGGGGCACGCGCTTCACTGCCGTGGGTCCCGCGGCCGGCCGGCCGCTGGACGTCACGACCCGGCTGGCCGGCGATTTCAACGTCAGCAACTGCCTCGCGGCCGCGGCCGCCGCGATGCAGATTGCCGGGGTCAGCGACGCGCAGGTCGTGGAGGGCATCGCCGACGTGGCGTCCATACCCGGCCGCATGGAGCGGGTCGTGGCCGGTCAGGGCTTCACCGCCCTGGTGGATTTCGCCCACACGCCCGACGCGCTGGAGAAGGCCCTTCAGGCCGGCCGGGCCCTGCTGGCTCCCGGCGGCCGGCTGATTGCGGTATTCGGCTGCGCCGGCTTGCGCGACCTCGACAAGCGGCGGCTGATGCCCGCCATCGCGGCACGCCTGGCCGATTTCAGCATCTTCACCGCCGAAGACCCGCGCAGCGAATCGCTGGATGCCATACTGGCGACCATGGCCCAGGCCTGCAGCAGCGCGGGCGGCGAGGAAGGGCAGAGCTTTCTGCGCGAACCGGACCGGGGGAAAGCCTTGTTGCGCGCCTGCCAGCTGGCCCGGCCCGGCGACGTCGTGATGG
This sequence comes from Anaerolineae bacterium, assembly GCA_034428275.1. Taxonomy (GTDB): domain Bacteria; phylum Chloroflexota; class Anaerolineae; order Aggregatilineales; family Phototrophicaceae; genus JAGWBD01. Next base: position 7,315 of record DAOUIB010000347.1, on the reverse strand, counting down.
CCTGCGGCAAGGGCCATGAACAAAGCATGTGCTTTGGCGAGACCGAATACCCCTGGGACGAGCGCCATGCCCTGCGCGCCGCGCTGGGCGGCAGCGCCCTGAGCACCCTTCCCACCGCGTCTCTCTGAGCGCTGGCCGCTGATTCCGGCCCATGCTAGAATGAATTGCGGGAGGACTTGTGGCGGACCTGGGCATCGTCATCCTTAACTGGAACACGCGGGACCTGCTGCGGCGCTGTTTGCAGACCGTGCTGGCCAGCGAAGGCGTGGAACGCTTTCGCGTCGTCGTCGTCGACAATGCCTCCAGCGATGACAGCGTCGCCATGTTGCGCCAGGAGTTCCCGCAGGTGGGCGTGATCGCCAATCCGGTCAACAGCGGTTACCCGGCCGGCAACAATCTGGGTCTGCGGCAACTGGGCTTTGAGGGCGCGGGCCGTGTACGTGAGGATGCGCCGCGTCACGCGATGCTGCTCAATCCCGACACCGAGGTCCCGCCCGAGGCCCTGGCCAGGCTGGTGGACTACATGGACGCGCGTCCGGAGATCGGAATCGCCGGGCCGCGCCTGATGCTGCCGGACGGCAGTCTGGACCTGGCCTGCCGCCGCAGCTTTCCGTCACCGCAAGTGTCCCTGTATCGTTTTACCGGGCTGGCGCGTCTGTTTCCGCGTCACCGGCAATTCGGGCGCTACAACATGACCTTCGCCGACCCGGGGCAGGAACTGGAAGTTGACGCCGTGGTCGGCGCCTGCATGATTGTGCGCAGGGAGGCCATCGCGCAGGCAGGGCTGCTGGACGAAGACTTTTTTATGTATGGCGAGGACCTGGACTGGGCCTGGCGGATCAAGGCGGCCGGCTGGAAGGTCTACTACCAGCCGCAGGTGGTGGTGCAGCACGTCAAGCGCGCAGCCAGCCGACAGAGTCGGCGCGCCAGCCACGAATTCCAACGCGCCATGCTGATCTTCTACCGTAAACACTACCGGAGGTCGACGCCGCTGTGGCTACACAGCCTGGTCATGACCGGCCTGCTGCTGAAGGGCGGTCGGGCGATGTTGGCGGAAATCCGGCAACCGACCGTCTGATTCCTGCGCAGCGGACCGCTCGCACCGGTCGCATCCGACTGCTTCTGAATCTGTCGCGCCTGTTGCTGGACGTCATCATGCTGGCGGCGGCCTTTGCGTTGGCCTACAGGGCCCGCAACGCCTTCGAGTTGTTCAGCATCCCCACCAACCCGCCCAGGCTGGAGCAATACGGTCCCACCCTGCTGCTGCACGTGGGCACGACTCTGTTGGTGTTTTACGCCTCGCGGCTCTACCATCTGGCGCGCTCGGTCAGTACCCTGGACCAGATGCGCCGTATTTTGGGCGCAACCCTGCTGGGAGCGGTACTCGCCTATGGCCTGCAGGGTCTCGTGCTCGATCTGCTGTTGAATGCCACGGAGTATCAGGTCGACTATCCGCGCAGCCTGTTTTTCTACGTCCTGTTGTTCAGCATCGTGCTGGTGGAGTTCGGACGAAGCCTGTATCGCACCCTGCGGGCCTGGCTGCGTCGCCGCGGGCTTGATAACGAGACCCTGTTGATCATTGGCGCCGGCGACGTGGCGCGCGACATGTCGGCGCGAATCCGCGCCGACTCCGGCATGGGCTACAATTTGATCGGCGTCGTTGCGCGAGACGGTAACGGCCCGTCTCCCGCCGCGGGTGTCGAGGTGATCGGCAGTTTCGCGGACATACCGCATCTGATCGACAACTTTGACGTGGAACAGGTCATCATTGCCCTGCCGGAAGCGCAGCGCGACGAACTGGAAGAACTCATCAACCTGTGCCGGCGCGGTCAGGTGGATATCAAGGTCTATCCGGACCTGTTCACCTGGGTGGCGGGCGACCTCAACGTCGACGAAATGGGCGGCACTCCCCTGCTTACCGTAAGGGACATTGCCCTGCGCGGCTGGAAGCTCAGCCTCAAACGCGCCATGGACATCTGCGTCTCTTTCTGCGGGCTGGTGTTGCTTTCGCCCGTTCTGCTGCTGACGGCCCTGCTGGTGCGCCTTGAATCAGCCGGGCCGGCCTTCTTCATTCAGGAACGCATGGGGCTGGACGGCCAGCCCTTTCCCATGATCAAGTTCCGCTCCATGCATGCCGATGCCGAGCAGGGCGGCCCGGGCTGGACCGTCAGGGACGATCCCCGTCGCACGCGTCTGGGCAGGTTTCTGCGGGGAAGCAACTGGGATGAGATTCCGCAACTGATCAACGTCCTGCTGGGGCACATGAGCCTGGTGGGGCCGCGTCCCGAGCAGCCGGTCTACGTGATGCGCTTTCGCGACCAGATCCCGCGTTATATGGAACGGCACCGCGAGAAGTCAGGCATGACGGGCTGGGCCCAGGTCAACGGCCTGCGCGGCGACACCTCCATCGCGGAACGCACGCATTTCGATCTCTGGTACGTCGAAAACTGGTCGGTATGGCTGGACGTACGCATCGTTCTGCGCACGATATGGCTCATTCTGCTGCGACGGGACCGGGCCTACTGAGGCCTGGCTCAGCGCATCCGCGATTCGCTGAACCACATATCGGCATTGTCGCCCAGTTTGTGTTTGACGGGCTCCGTGATTTCGGCCAGTTGACTCATCGTGGCCTCGTCCAGCGTGAGGTCAAGCGCCGGCAGATTCCAGGAGACTTCCTCCGGTTTGCGCGCCCCGACCAGGACGGAGGTCACGCCGCTCTGCTGCAGGAGCCAGGCCATGGAGAGGCAGGCCATGGTGGTGTTCAGGGACTCGGCCAGCGCCCTGATTTCGGGCAGGGCCGCGAAGATTTCGTTTTCGCAACCTTCTTCATCGTGTTTGGTATCGGGCAGCGCGCAACTGTACCAACGCGTGCGTTTCAGGTAATCGGGCACTTCCTCGATAGATGCGTAGCGTCCCGTAAGCAGGCCCTGGGCCAGCGAGCTGTAGCAAAGAATGCCGACGTCATGTTTTTCGCAAAGCGGCTTGATTTCGCGTTCGATGACGCGCCACAGCAGGCTGAAATTGACCTGGTTGGTCACGATCTGACCGGCGGCGAGCGCCTCCCCAAGGTCGAGCGGGCCGAAATTGCTGACGCCGATGGCGCGCACCTTGCCCTGTTCCTGCAAACGCTGCAGGGCGCCGATGCTGTCGGCAAGGGGGATGTCATGGTTCGGCCAGTGAATCTGGTAGAGATCGATGTAATCGCTCTGCAGCAGGCGCAGGCTGCGTTCGCAGGCGGCCGGCACGGCCGCCGGGTGGAGTTTTTTCCCACCCAGTTTGGTGGCGATGACGGCCTCGTGGCGACGTCCGCGCAGGCCTTCTCCCAGCACCTGCTCCGACTTGCCCTCGTCATAGGCTTCGGCCGTGTCGAAGAAGTTGATGCCGGCATCCAGCGCGGCATGCACCGTGGCAATTGAGTCGGCATCATCCTGTTCGCCCCATGCGAATACGCCGCCAAAGGGCCAGCAACCCAGGGCGATGACCGAAACTTCAATATCGCTGTTGCCAAGCCTTGTGTAGCGCATGCTGCCCCCTTCCCGTCACGCCGGAATTATACTGCCGGAGCCCCTGCAAGGGAATTCATGTATACTGTGCTCCGCACAATCCGCCATTCAAAAGGGACGAGAAACTTCATGGCAGCGCAGGTCACACCCCAGAGCGAAGACTTTTCCAGGTGGTACAACGATATTGTCTACCGGGCGGACCTTGCGGCGCAGTCTCCGGTGCGTGGATCGGTGATCATCAAGCCCTACGGCTACGAGCTTTGGGAAGGCATTCGCGACGCGCTCGACCGGCGCTTCAAGGCCACCGGTCACCGCAATGCCTACTTTCCGCTGCTGATTCCCGAGAGTTACTTGCGGCGCGAGGCGGAGCACGTCGAGGGCTTCAGCCCCGAACTGGCGGTGGTGACGCATGCCGGCGGCAAGAAACTGGAAGAAGCGCTGGTCATCCGGCCCACGTCCGAGACCATCATTGGCGAGGCCTTCAGCGAATGGATTCAGTCCTGGCGGGATCTGCCGCTGCTGATCAACCAGTGGTCCAACGTCGTGCGCTGGGAATTGCGTACGCGACCCTTCCTGCGCACTTCCGAGTTTCTGTGGCAGGAAGGACACACCGCCCACGCGACGGACGATGAAGCCGAGGCAGAGACCCTGCAGATGCTGGAAATCTATGCGGACGTGGCCATTAACGAGGCGGCGATTCCGGTCATCAGCGGGCGCAAAAGCAACATCGAGCGTTTTGCCGGCGCGCTGCGCACCTACACCATTGAGGCCATGATGGGCGACAGGCGAGCCCTGCAGGCGGGCCCCAGCCACAATCTGGGGCAGAATTTCGCCCATGCCTTCGACATTCGCTTCCTGGACGAGAACAACCGGCAAAAGTTGTGCTGGACGACTTCCTGGGGCCTGAGCACGCGCATGGTCGGCGCCGTGGTGATGGCCCACGGCGACGACACCGGTTTGCGTTTGCCGCCCAGGCTGGCCCCCTGGCAGGTGGTGATCGTGCCGATTACCCGAGGCGATGAAGAGCGCGAGACGGTCCATGCGAGCGCCCGGGCCCTGAAGCAAGAACTGGACGACGCGGGCATTCGCACGCACCTCGACTCCCGTGAAGGCCTGCGGCCCGGTTTCAAGTTCAATGACTGGGAATTGCGCGGCGTGCCCTTGCGGCTCGAACTGGGCCCGCGCGACGTAGCCAGCAATTCGGTCGTTATGGCGCGTCGCGACATCCCTGGGCGGGAAGGCAAGACGAGCGTCGCCCGGTCGGGCCTGGCGCAGGCCGTTGCAGAAGGCCTGCAGTCCATCCAGAGCAACATGCTCAACGCAGCCACGATCTTTCGCGACGATAACATTCACGATGCCCGCGACTACGCGGACCTGCGCGAAATCATTGAGGCCGGCGGCTGGGCCCGCGGGTACTGGGCCGGCGACGACGACGACGAACGGCGCGTCAAGGACGAGACCGGAGCCACGATTCGTTGCTTCCCATTTGACCAGGCGGAGGATCGCGGCCCCTGTATGTTGACCGGCGCCGGGAAAGGCGAGATCGCCCTGTTTGCGCGCGCCTACTGAGTCGGGGCGCTGTACAGAGTAGACAGACGCGCAAGCGAAGGCAATTGTCTGCCGGGCTTTTTTCGCCTCAAATTGCTCTGCGCCGGAATCTGACCGTTGTCAAAAGTGCCGCCCTTTGTTATATTTGGCACAATCAGACGCGAAGGGATGAAGGGCGAATAGTTGCTGTAGCGGACTGCCGGTCGGTTCCGCTCCCGGCGCGGCCGCAAACGGGCCTTCATTTTTTTTGGGGAAGAAATGACCGCTTTTTTGATAGTAGACGTTCAAGACCTGCAACAACGCCTGCAGCGGCGTGGCATCGCCGTAGACTTGCAGGAACTGGCGGTGGGGTTGAAAGGCAACGCGACCCTGGTCGCCGGACTCGTGGGCCCCGACAAGTTACGCGCGCTGGCCATCGTGGAGCCCGACGCGGGGGCCGCCTACGGCGAGGGACCGCGCGTTTCCCGCATTTTTCGCGATGCCGGTTACACGATTTTGCCGCAGACTCCGCGCGACCTCTTGTCCGCTGAGTTGCTGTCGCTGCTGACGGGCGCCGACGGCGAGCGACTTGATGAAGTCCTCCTGGTCACCGACAGCGAGGACCTGGTGCCCCTGTTGCGTGAGGTCCAGTCGGCCGGAAGCGCGCGAATTCGCGTGTGGGGCATCGAAAACGTGCTGGAAGGGACGGACCTGCAGGGCCTTGTGGTCTTCCAGCCCCTGACCACGCTGCCGGGATTGCAGCAAACGCGCAATGTCGCCGTTTACATCGACTTTGAAAACATCACCATCAGTCTGAACGAACAGGGTTTTACGGTCAATCTGGACCATTTGATCGAGCGCTTCATCTCCCAGGCCAATGCCTATGGTCAGGTCGTCAAGATGGCCGCCTATGCGCCCTGGTACCAGCGCGGCAGCCTGCCGCCCCTTGTCGACGCGGCGGGCAACGAAGTTGCGGACGATGCGCCGCGGCGCCTGCTCATGGCCAATATCGACGCCGTGAACAGCCTGCCCGGCAAGAACAGCGCCGACATGCGGATCGCGCGCGACGTCACGACCGACGCCGGCCACGAAGACGCCGCCGACGTCTACATCGTCGCCAGTGGCGACCGCGACTTTAACGACATGCTCACCAGCCTGCGCTCCCGTGGCAAACAGGTCATCGTCTGGGGGGTGCGCGGCAGTACCAGCCGGCAACTGGAAAGCAACCCGGGCATCGCCGTCGAATACGTGGAAGACTTCACCAGCCTCAAGACGCACCGCTCGCTGTGGACCGAAACGAAGATGTCCGAGAAGGAAGAGGACACATCCGCCTTTCTGCCCTCACAGTGGAGCAGCATCATCATCCAGCTGGACCGTCTGACTTCCTGCGAAGAACGCGACTCGGTCTCGCCCGAACTGCTGGTGGAGCAATTGCTTGAGGTCGCTGCGGTCTCCTCGCAGTCGCGCGGCGAGGACCTTGTGACCCAGGCGGTAAAAATGGGCATCCTCAAGGCGGCGCCGGAGGGCGGCGACGTGTCGCTCAATCCGGACCATCCGATTGTGGGCAAGACGCGTCTGGTCACCAGCCGAATTGTCTTGCGGGTGGAACGCACGCTTCAGGTCCGTCGCTGGGAATACGTCAACTACGGCTTTCTCATCAAGGGCCTGGCGATGGACCGCGAACTGGGTCAGCCCGGCTGCAACCTGAGCGATCTGTGGCGCTCCGACTGGATCGACCGGCTTGTGCGCGAACAGATACTGCGACGGGAGTTGATACCGCACCGCCTCAATCCCGAGGACCTGGTACCCGTCATCAGCCTTCGTTCCGGCTCCGAAAAGCTGTTGCAACTGCCACGACGGGCGCAGGAACTGCCCAGTTTCGAATGGGGCGGGATCCCGTTTCAGCGGCTGGAGGAGATGGAGCCGGAAACGGCAGCCATGGTGCGCCGGATCATCGTCAGCGTGGAACAGTTCACCAGTTTTCGACGTTTCCTGTGGTGCCCGCTGGGGAGCCTGCACAAGCGCTTGCTGGAACACGACAGGGGCACAAACTTCCAGCGGGCCATCGATTACCTGGTGGCCAACGACGCGATCTCGCTAAATGACTACCCCAATCCCCGCAGCGCCTTTCAGACCAAGGGCATTTCCCTGCAGACGGAAAGTCTGGTCTGTCATACGGTGCTGGCACAAAGGGACCAGATGGTGAGCGCGCTGCTGGAACTGTACGACAGCGGCGAGACGATCAGTCATGACTCGCTGGATGCGCGGGTCATCGGCCATGACAT
>DAOUIB010000346.1:0-2762 GCA_034428275.1 Anaerolineae bacterium | reverse complement strand
GCAGCTCCGCCGGCACCGGCACCGGCGCCGGGGCTCGCCAGATGGTCACAGGAAGCGCGTTTGCAACTCTTCCGGGATGGCCTTGCCAGTAAATGGATCTGCCAGAGCCGGCAGAATGGGCAAGCGGTCCGCAAACCAGTCTTCAATTGACCACAGCTGCGCACGCGGAAAAGTTGATGCGCCCAGAACAAGTTTGCCTGCTCCGGCCAACTCGGCCTCTGCATTCTGGCGACGCCGGCCGCGAAGCCTGTCATGTGTAATGAATACACCAAGCGCCGCATTCTCTCGTTCCAGCGTGTGCAGAAACTCCCGCAAGTGCGAAATGCTGTAACTGCCGCCTTTCACCTGGGCCAACACTTGATCGCTGAATTGTTCAGGTTTCAATATCAGTGTGCCCCGCCCATCAATGCCGCCATCGCCGCGTTGGCTCGTGTTGGGCATCATTCCTGAAATACAATCGATGGCCCATTTTTCGAAATCGAAAGGATTTTCGCGTGCCAGAACTTTCGCGCCTTCCATGTCTACAGGGAAGCCCAGCGTATCAATGCGCATTCCTGGAAAGCGGCGATTGACAATTAGTTTGATGGCGAAGGGTGAAATGTCGATGCCCAGCCAGCGCCGACCAAGGTTGTGCGCAGCGGCGACAGTCGTGCCACAGCCGCAAAAGGGATCGAGAACAATGTCACCTTCTTTTGAAGATGCTGCGACGATTCGCTCAAGTAACGCGACTGGCTTTTGCGTTGGATACCCCAGCCGTTCCTTGCTGGTGCGGCCAATGGGTTTGACTTCATCGTCGAACCACAGGTCATGCACGCGAGGCGGGTTGGCTTCCTCAAGGTATCGACGCCATGATGGAAGTCCGCCCGAACTAAAGTCGATATATCCACCCTGGGCAAGGATTTCCAGACGTTCACGAACTGTGCCTTGCAGCTTGACTCCGGTCTCCTCTTCATACCTTCGCTGCAGAATACGGGGGACCGTCCAATGGCCTGTGGGGGCGATGCCGCGCCAGGGTTGGCCGCTGTCTCCACCGGAGGAGCCGGCAGCAGTCAGCGGCCGGCTTGCATACACTCCGCGTTCATCGGTCCTGTTGTACCAGGTATCCAGAACCTTTTCGTCATGCTCCTGTAAACGGGGCGGGTTGAAACGGAAAGCGGCAGACCTGGAGTAAAACAGAAGTCGGTCCGAAGACCTCCCGTACTGACCGGCGTCACTCTTGCCGCCAAGCAAGCGACGCCACGCGATCTCGTTGCGAAAGTTGTCGCGTCCGAAAACTTCGTCCAACAGGATTTTCAGATAGTGACTGGCTGTCGCGTCGCAATGCAGGTACAGGCTTCCCGTCGGCTTGAGCAGTCGTTTCATGACCGCCAGCCGCTGCGCCATGTAACTCAGATAGGCCAGCATGCCCGTTCTGTCCAGCATCAGACGCAACCCCCTGATTGCGCGGTGTGCGGGGTGCGCCAGGGCGTTTTCGATTTGCTCAACGCGCCGGACCGCAGGTGCGTCCCAGACCCAGGTGTCCTCAAAGGCCAGTAACTGCGCCCGACGACTGGCGCTTGCGCCGTAAAGAATATTGTAATCAGTGTTGCTGTTGAATGGCGGGTCGAGATATATCAGGTCTACACATTCATCCGGCCAGCCTGCCATGATTTCCAGGCAGTCGCCGTAATACAATGTGTCCTCGCGGAACTCCATCGCGCCTCCGCCGCGCAATTGTCTGCCGAGTTTACCATTCTCCCGCTCAACTGCCTAAAACTCAATCTCGTCCAGCGCGTCGATGTCGAGCGCGTCGGTCGGCAGGGCCATGTCCTCGTCGCCCTCCCATTCCGCCAGGGGGCCGGGCTTTTCGCCGCGGCCGCAGAGCGAGCGGTAGACGCAGAAACGGCAACGGCGCTCGTCGTCGGTGAGCGGGAAGTCCTCGCAACGGTCGATCTCCCGCGCCAGGCCGTGCAGAAAGCGGCCGTCGGCCTTGAACTGGTCGTCATCGTAGGGGAAGCGCAGAACGTCGCCCTCGTGCTGCGCGTACCAGTAGCGCATCTCGATGCGCGCCGGATCGATCGCCGCGCCGCCGTTCAGGCGGGCGCCGGCCTGGGCCAGCACGTAGCGATAGACCCGTGTCTGCAGGCGCCCCGCCTGGCGCGCGGCCCGCGGCATGTGCCCGCCGGTCTTCCAGTCGAGCAGCAGCGCCCGGCCGTCCGGCGCGATGGCCACCAGGTCCATCTTCGCCAGCAGCAACCATTTGCCCAGGGGCGTCGTCAGGGTCAGCTCGGGCCAGCGCTGCGAGGGGACGTCGGCCAACCCGTTGGCCAGCCAGGCGTCGTACCAGCGCGCGACCTCATCGTCGTCGACGCGCGGTCGCAGGGTCTCCGGCGGCAGGCCCAGCAGGCTCTGTTGCACCAGGCGATGGAACAATTCCCCCTGCTCCAGGTGGCGTTCGAAGGCCTCCATGTCGTCGACCTCGGCCGCCGGCCAGCGCTGGCGGCGCAGGTACTTCAGTTCGAAGCGGCGCGGGCAATCGACGTAATCCTGCAAATTGCCCTGGGTGAAGACGAAGTCCTCCGGCAGGTTCATGGCGCGCGCTCCGCCGCCATGGCTTCGCGCAGCGCCCGCACCGGCAGGGCCTCGACCATGTCGCCCTTGCGGCCCGTGTTCCAGGTGATGACCAGTTCGCGCCGCGCGCGGGTGATGCCAACGTAGAGCAGGCGCAGCTTTTCCGCCGCCAGCAGCGCGCGCGCCTCGCGCGTCGCCTCCCCCTCACGGTA
>DAOUIB010000345.1:0-2380 GCA_034428275.1 Anaerolineae bacterium | reverse complement strand
GGATTGGCGGAGGCAGTGATGCAGACGGACTTGCGCGGTCGTGACATGATCACCACCCAGGAATGGACGCGGGACGAAATCGACACCCTGCTGGACGTCGCCTGGGACCTGAAACGGAGACGCGCGACCGGCGAGCCCCACGCCCTGCTGCGCGACCGGGTGCTGGGCATGCTGTTCTTCTTCTCCAGCACGCGCACGCGCATCAGCTTCGAGGCCGGCATGGCCCAGCTGGGCGGTCACGCCCAGTTCATCGAGAGCCATACCACGCAAATCAGCCACGGCGACACCGCGAAGGAAATCGGCGAAATCGTCGGCCGCTATACCGACGGCATCGCCATCCGCCAGTGCGACTGGGACTTCGGCAACCGCTACATTCGCGAGGTGGCCGCGGCCAGCCGCGCGCCCGTGCTGAACATGCAATGCGACGTCTACCATCCCTTTCAGATTCTGGCCGACCTGATGACCGTCATGGAGCGATTCGGTCGCGACCTGCGCGGCCGCACCATGAACGTCAGCTGGGCCTACGCCGCCAGTTACCAGAAGCCGATTTCGGTGCCCCAGAGCCTGATCCTGCTGATGTCGCGTTTCGGCATGAACCTGCGCCTGACGCATCCGCCGGAGTACAAACTGATGCCGGACATCCTGCAACAGGCGCAGGACAACGTGCGGCAGCACGGCGGTTCGCTGGAACTGATCGACGACTTCGATGCCGGATTCCGCGACGCCGACGTCCTTTATCCGAAAAGCTGGGGCGCCCTGCTGACGACGGACGACGATGAAGAGTCGGCGCGCATCGGGCGGCAATATACGGACTGGATCACGGACGAGCGGCGCATGGCGCTGGCGCAGGAACACGCCGTCTACATGCACTGCCTGCCGGCGGACCGCAACATCGAGGTCACGGACGGCGTGATCGACGGTCCCCAGAGCATCGTCTACGACGAGGCCGAAAACCGCCTGCACGTGCAGAAGGCGACCATGGCGCTGACGATGCGTTAGCGCCAGGCGAGTGTCAACGCCGGCAAAAGGAGGGGTCTCATGGTAGGCAAGCTGGCCGTGGTCGCCGTCGGTGGCAACTCGCTCATCAGCGACCCGCGCCGGCCCGACATCGACAGTCAGTGGGACGCCGTTCACGAGACCTGCCGCAACATCGCCGCGATGATCGCCGCCGGCTGGAGCGTCACCCTCACCCATGGCAACGGCCCGCAGGTCGGCACCAACATGCAACGCTTTGAAATCGCCCAGCGCCACGGCCTCTACGAGGTGCCGCTGGACCTGCTGGTGGCGCATACCCAGGCCAGCATCGGCTACATGCTGCAGCAGGCGCTGGACAGCGCCCTGCGGCGCCACGGCATCAACCGCACCATCGTCACCGTGGTGACGCAGACCACGGTCGACGCGGCCGACAGGGCCTTCTCGAACCCGGACAAGCCGGTGGGCGGCTTCATGAGCGAGGCGGAAGCCCGTCAACGCGAGGCCGAGGGCTGGTCAGTGCGCGAGGACGCCGGCCGGGGCTGGCGCCGCGTGGTGCCCTCCCCGCTGCCGCTGGTGCTGCAGGAGAGCAACGCGATTCGCATGCTGGTGATCAATGATTACATCGTCATCGCCGCGGGTGGCGGCGGCGTGCCGGTCCTGCGCGATTCCCAGGGCGACCTGCGCGGGGTGCGCGCGGTGATTGACAAGGACCGGGGCGGCAGCCTGCTGGCGCGCGAACTGCGGGCCGATCTCCTCATCATCTCGACCGGCGTGGAAAAGGTGGCGCTCAATTTCAATCGACCCGACCAGCGGGACCTGGACCTGCTCACCGTCGCGGAAGCCGAGCGCTATCGCGACGAAGGGCACTTCGCGCCCGGCAGCATGTTGCCCAAGATCGAGGCCTGCCTGGACTTCATTCGCCATGGCGGTCCGGAAGCCATCATCACCAACCCGCCCAATCTGGCGCGGGCCCTGCACGGGGAGGCCGGCACGCGCATCCTGCCGGCGCCCTTGCCCGCATGAGCAAGGTTAGCGAATTGCGCTGCGTGCTTTGCGGCCGGGGCCATGCGCCGGAGGCCCTGGAATATCTGTGTCCCGACTGCGGCGAGGCCGGCACCCTCGACGTTCTCTACGATTACCCCCGCCTGCGCGCGCAACTGGAGCGCGACAGTCTGGTCGCCCCCCGTGCGGAGGGCATGTGGCGCTGGCGCGCCCTGCTGCCCCTGGGGGCGGAGGACCGCGTGCCGCCCCTGCCGGTGGGCGATACGCCGCTGCTGCCGGCGCCGCGTCTGGCGCAGGAGCTGGGGCTGAGCGCGCTGTGGCTCAAGGACGAGGGGCGCAACCCCACAGCCTCGCTGAAAGACCGCGCCAGCGCCATGGTGGCGGCGCGCGCCCTGCGCGGCGG
>DAOUIB010000344.1:0-4104 GCA_034428275.1 Anaerolineae bacterium | reverse complement strand
TACAAAACAAGTTGGCATTGACCTTGCTAGTACAAGGCTCGCTGCACTTGCCTCAATTAGTCCCCAACTTCTGGCCGATCAGCGACGACAAACACATGCTGCTGCTCTTCAGCCACAAACGCGCCGGCCGCTACTACATCGGCAGCTACGATTATGAGACGCATCGCTTCACGCCGGAGACGCACGGGCGCATGAACTATGGCCCCTGGACGGTCGGCAGCCTGCACGCGCCCAGCGCCACGGTCGACGCCTCGGGCCGCTACCTCGGCATTTTCAACATCAAGGAAGGGCGCGATTTTCGCGGCTGGAACGACATTATGTCGCTGCCGCGGCACTACTGGCTGGCGGAGGACAATTCGCTGCGCATGGCGCCGGTGCCCGAACTGGAGGGTCAGCGCTTCGATGAGGTGGAGGTGGCGGCGGGAGAGCTCGCGGCCAACAGCGAGCAGCTGCTTGAAAATGTCCGCGGGCAGGCGATCGAGATTGAGGCCGTCATCGAGCCGGGCGAGGCGCGCGAGGTCGGCCTGACCGTGCTGCGCTCGCCGGACGGCGCGGAGCAGACGCGCATCTCCTTCTTCGCGCCGCTGCATGACCGCCGCGCCAATCCGGGCTGGCTGCAGATCGACACCGCGCAGTCTTCGCTGGCGAGCGACGTACACGGCCGCCCGCCGGAGCAGGGGCCGCTGGATATCGGGCCGGACGAGGCCCTGCATCTGCGCGTCTTCATCGACCGCAGCATCATCGAGGTCTTCGCCAACGATAAACAGTGCCTGACCCTGCGCGTCTATCCCTCGCGCGCGGACAGCGCAGGCGTGAGTCTCTTCGCGCGCGGCGGCGCGGCGCAGTTGCGCTCGCTGAAGGCCTGGCAGATGCGCAGCGTCTGGCCGGAACTGAAGGCTTTCGAGGGCCGCTGAGCGCGGCCATTCACAGGAAGAACCGGACCATGAACTGGTCGGGCCCTCACCCCCCGGCCCCCTTTTCCCGCGACTGAGCGGGAAAGGGTTTGGGGTGAGGGCCGAAACAGCAGGATAGATAAGCAAACTTCGAAAGTTTCAATCTCGCGGAACCAAAGCAGGCAATTGCGCCAACCCGCCCCGGGATTGGGTACACTCGGGTCCTGCTCCCCTTACTCATGACTCAAGAGAGGAATTACGCCGATGGCCGGTCCGCGACAGTTTCCGAATACGCTCGAGGACCAGCTCAGGGCGCTGGAGAGCGACGAAGAGTTGCAGGAGTACATCGCCGGGCGCGAGGCGCTGGCGGCTGACCCGGCGCGCCCGCTCTACCACTTCTCGCCCCCGGTCAACCTGATGAACGACCCCAACGGCCTCTGCCAGTGGCAGGGGCGTTACCATCTCTTCTACCAGTTCGTGCCGCATGGCAGCGTCGAACCCGGAGAGCGCGAACCCGTCTGCTGGGGCCACACGGTCAGCGACGACCTCGTCAACTGGCGCGACCTGCCGATCGCGCTGCATCCGGCCGTCGAGCGCGACTGTTACAGCGGCCAGACCCTGGTCGAGGACGATCGCGTGATCGCCATGTACCACGGCACCTACGCCGGCAACGGCATCGCCACGGCCTCCGACCCGCTGCTGCTCAACTGGCAGATGCACCCCGACAACCCGGTCATCCCCGGCGAGTTGGTGGAACGTCCCGGCGGGGGTCGCGTCGACGTGGTGGGCGGCAACGGCCAGTATCGCGTCTTCGATCCCTGCATCTGGGTAGAAGACGACGGCTACTATTGCGTCTCGGGCACTTTTATGGACGGCGACTTTGGCGGCCTGCGCACCGTGGACGCCCTCGGCGTGGACCATTTGTTTCACTCCAGGGACCTGGGCGAGTGGACCTACCTCGGGCCGCTGGTGAGCGATGACCAGCTGGCCGAGCCGGGCGAGGACATGGCGGTGCCCAACTTCTGGCCCATCAGCGACGAGAAACACATGTTGCTGCTCTTCAGCCACAAACGCGCCGGCCGCTACTACATCGGTACCTATGACCGGCAGACGCATCGCTTCACGCCCGAGACGCACGGGCGCATGAACTACGGTCCGATACGGATCGGCAGCCTGCACGCGCCCTCGGGCACCATTGACGACTCGGGCCGTTACCTCGGCATCTTCAACGTCAAGGAGGGGCGCGAGCGGCGCGGCTGGAACGACATCATGTCGCTGCCGCGGCACTACTGGCTGGCGGCGGACGACACGCTGCGCATGGCGCCCGTGCCCGAACTGGACTCGCTGCGATTTGACGAACAGCAATGCGGGCCGCTGGAAATCCCGGCCAATGACGAATTGCTGCTGGAGCCCGTCAGCGGCCAGGCGATCGAGATCGAGGCCGTCATCGAGCCGGGCGAGGCGCGCGAGGTGGGGCTGACGGTACTGCGCTCGCCGGACGGCGCGGAGCAGACGCGCATTTCCTTCTACGTGTCGCTGCTGGACCGCCCCACCAACCCGGGCTGGCTGCAGATCGACCCCTCGCAGTCCTCGCTGGCGAGCGACGTACACGGCCGCCCGCCGGAGCAGGGGCCGCTGGCTATCGCGCCGGACGAGGCCCTGCATCTGCGCGTTTTCGTCGACCGCAGCATCGTCGAGGTCTTCGCCAACGACAGGCAATGCCTCACGCTGCGCGCCTACCCCTCGCGGGCGGACAGCGCAGGCGTGAGCCTTTTCGCGCGCGGCGGCGCGGCGCAGTTGCGCTCGCTGAAGGCCTGGCAGATGCGCAGCGTCTGGCCGGAGTTGAAGGCTTTCGAGGGCCGCTGAGACCGGTGATACACCCGGGAGGAGGGTCCTGATGACGCAAGCGCCATTTCCACTGACGCTTGAAGGGCAATTGCGGGCCCTGGCGGATAACGCGGAAGTGCAAGACTACAGCGCGGAGCGGGAGCGCCTGGCGGACGATCCGGCGCGCCCGCTCTACCACTTCTCGCCGCCCGGCGAGTGGATGAACGATCCCAACGGCCTCTGCCAGTGGGGGGGGCGCTACCATCTCTTCTACCAGTACAACCGGGACAGGCTGGAGCCGATTGGCTCCCCGCGGGAACATCGCGGCATCAGCTGGGGTCACGCGGTCAGCGACGACCTCGTCAACTGGCGCGACCTGCCGATCGCGCTGCGCCCGGTGGGGGCGGAACTGGGCTGCTACAGCGGGCAGACCCTGGTCGACGGGGACCGGGTGATCGCCACCTACCACGCCCCCTTCGCCGGCAACGTGATCACCATCGCCAGCGACCCGCTGCTGCTCAACTGGGAACACCCGTCCTTCAACCCTGCCATCCCCGGCGAGACCGACCCCGACAAGGTCGGCGTCTGTCATGGCCCCGACGGTGACTATCTCCTCTTCGACCCCTGCATCTGGAAGGAAGAGGACGGCTACTATGCGCTCTCCGGCACCTACAGGGACGGCACGCGCAGCGTCGACTGCCTCGGCGTCGCCCACATCTTTTATTCACCCGACCTGAGCGAATGGCAATGGCTGGGGCCGATGGTGAGCGATGACCAGCTGGCCGGGCCGGGCGAGGACATGGCCGTGCCCAACTTCTGGCCGATCAGCGACGACAAACACATGCTGCTGCTTTTCAGCCACAAACGCGCCGGCCGCTATTACATCGGCAGCTACGACCGGGTGGCGCATCGCTTTACGCCCGAGACGCACGGACGCATGAACTACGGCCCCTGGACGGTCGGCAGCCTGCACGCGCCCAGCGCCACGGTCGACGACTCGGGCCGCTACCTCGGCATCTTCAACGTCAAGGAGGGGCGCGACCGGCGCGACTGGAACGACGTGATGACCCTGCCGCGGCATTACTGGCTGGCGGGTGACGACACCCTGCGCATGGCGCCGGTGCCCGAACTGGAGGGTCAGCGCTTCGATGAAGTGCATGCCCCGGCGGGGGAGCTCGCGGCCAACAGCGAGCAGCTGCTGGAGAACGTCAGCGGCCAGGCGATCGAGATTGAGGCCGTCATCGAGCCGGGCGGGGCGCGCGAGGTCGGCCTGACCGTGCTGCGCTCGCCGGACGGCGCGGAACGGACGCGCATTTCCTTCTTCGCGCCGCTGCATGACCGCCGCGCCAACCCCGGCTGGCTGCAGATCGACACCGCGCAGTCC
>DAOUIB010000343.1:0-2289 GCA_034428275.1 Anaerolineae bacterium | reverse complement strand
ACGCCCCCGACGGGCGCTGGCGGCATGCCTTGCGTGATTTCCATGTCCTGCTGGACGGCATGCTGGGCGAGCTGATCGACATCGCCGGCGACGACTGCGACATATTTGTGGTCAGCGACCACGGCGCCAAACGCATGGACGGCGGCATCTGCGTCAACGAGTGGTTGTGGCGCCATGGATGGCTGCGCCTGAAGAAGGACCTGCCCACCGGCTGCCCCAGCAGCTTGTCTGATCTGGATATCGACTGGGCCAACACCCGCGCCTGGGCCGGGGGCGGCTACTGCGGTCGCATCTGGCTAAACCTGACCGGCCGCGAGCCGCAGGGCTGCGTGAGCGCGGCAGAAGCGCCGGCGCTGCTGGACGAACTGGCCGCCGGCTTGTGCGCCATCAGCGGGCCGGGAGGTCAATCGCTGCCGACGCAGGTGTTTCGGCCCGGCGAGATTTACCGCGAGGTCGGGGGTCTGGCGCCGGACCTGCTGGTCTACTTCGGCGACCTGCACTGGCGCGCGATCGGGACCCTGGGGCACGGGCGCGATTGGTCGCTGGAAAACGACACTGGCCCGGACGGCGCCAATCACGCGATGGAAGGGCTTTTCGTGCTGCGGGAGGCGCGAGGGCGCGGCAAAGGCGAAGTGCGCGGCCGTCAATTAATGGACGTGGCCCCGACGATTCTCAAACGCCTGGGCGTCCCGCGTCCGCCGGGGATGCAGGGGAGGTCCCTGACGTGATTCATCCCTTTGCGGCTGCCGGCGTGGGTTGTTTTGCCCAGGAGGGCATGGAATCCAGCAACTCAAGTTGCGAGCTGTCGACGTAGGTAACGATGCCGCGATCGCGATCCGGCCTGTAAAAGTGGACAAGATATGATTCGCCGTCACCGTAGGCCGCGAGCAACTTGCCGACTTCGCCACTGCGCAGGCGATCATGCAGAAGGTCGGATGTCAGGCGTCCGCTGGCGAAACCTGGCTCCCTGGTTACCTGCCTCGCCGCCGGTTCAATCTGGTCGGCAGAAACGGTGACAACGTCGATGGTCTCGCCTTCGGGCGTGAAGAACTCGACCTCGTAGGCCTCAATTGTGCGGCCGGCATGGATCAGCACGACCACGCCCCTGTCGCCGGCGCGTAGACCGTACTCAGGTAAATCGACCGTTAGTTTGCCGCTTTCCAACTCGGGAATCATGGATTTCTTACACTCCAAAGGCCGTAACCAGCGTCGGTGCTTCATTTCCTGGTCGGACTATCCAGGACCAGCAGTTGCAGGGGAGGGATGGCGGCCGTCCTGAGAGTTGGCTACAGGGTGGTCAGGTTGCGGCGGGCTGGCTTTCGGTCACTGGTCGGACCTGTTCGGCGCTTACCCAGGCGATGCCAATTGTGCTGCCGTCCTCTTCAAAGAACTCGACGGCGTAAGCCGCGCCGCTTTCGTAAATTTCGATGACCGCGCCACGGTCACCGACACGCAGGTCGCGATCCAACAACTCGTTCTGGGCTGGAAGGTCAACGACGAGCGCACAGGATTCGTACAGCGGTATCATCGCTCTGGCGCCGCCATGGACCGCGGTTCAGGGACGTGCCGCAACTGCCCGGCCTCAACATGGACAACGTCGATCGTCTCGCCTTCAGGAGTTGTGAAGTCCACAAAGAAAGCCTTGCTACCTTCAAGCACTTCAATGACAATCCCTGTGTCTCCGGCGCGCAAATCATGGTGTGGAAGGTCAACAAGAAGTGATACCCGCCCGGACAAGGTGATCATCTCACTCCCCTTTTCTTCTTGTAGGCCGAGATGAGTCGGGGCTGGTGTTTCCCCCGGTCAATCATCCATACCGAACGTACATTGTCGCTTCGTCCGTTCGGCATTCGCATCTCCCCATCAAGTATGTAAATTGTACCATCATCCCGGTCTTCACGGATCGAGACTTCGTATTCACTGGCGTGGCGCAACAGCGCCTCGCGGAAGACGTATCAGTTCTCCAGCGTGAACCCGCACGCAAGGAAGAACTTCGCCTTACCCCAACCCGCTTTGCTGGACAGGTCAAGCAGGTAGTGAGTGAGCTTTTCTTCGGCAACGATGGCCTGCCCGGCGTTCGGCAACTTCACTGCGGAAGGCGACCTGCGGGCACGTCGTGGTTGACCTTGCCTTTTATGCTTCGGTGGATAGAAGGCTTCAGCGTGAGCAATGGCACCTCAAGACGGCTTGATGGAATCGCCGGCCTCGATTTGCGGCGCCGGGAAGAATAGCTTCTGCAACTCCACGGCCACCAGCACCAGCGAGGCCATGAAGACCGAGACCAGCAGC
>DAOUIB010000342.1:0-2657 GCA_034428275.1 Anaerolineae bacterium | reverse complement strand
GTTTATGGCGGCGCTTTATCCCCTGCTGTCGACGCCGGCGCGCGCGCTGGACCGAATGGCCGCCGGCACGGGCTGGACCCTCGACGGCATGGCTTACATGCGCCGGGCGCTGCACCATGAAAACGGTCATGAACTGGTCCTTGCCGACGACCATGCCCTGATCCGCTGGTTGCAGGAGGAAGTGGAAGGCGCGCCGGTCATCCTTGAGGGCCATGGCAGCGAGTATCGCTGGGGCGGTCGCATCTCCATTTATACGGGCCTGCCTTCCGTGCTGGGCTGGCGTTTCCATCAGACACAGCAGCGTAGCCTGCCGCAACAAAGCCTGTTCATCGACCAGCGACGGGCCAACGTCAACGGCCTTTACAGCACGATCGACAGCGACGTCGCCTGGAAAATGTTGCGCTTTTACGATGTGCGCTACGTCGTCGTGGGCGGCCTCGAGCGCGCCTGGTACCCCGCCGAAGGGCTGGCCAAATTTGAGGAAATGGTCGGGCAGGGCAGGCTGCGACGGGTCTTTGAACAAGGCCAGGCGACCCTCTACGAAGTCAACGGTGCTGCCGCGTGATTTTCGACTGGCTCGCGCGCGAGGGCTGGATTGTCCTCAGCTGGTGGCTGCTGACCAGTCTGGCGGGCCTGGCGGCGCTGCCGCTGTGTTTCAGCCTGCTCCGGGCCCTGCCGGACCAGGGGTACAGCCTGGCGCGGGCGCTGGGTCTGTTGCTGACCGGTTTCATCTTCTGGCTGGGGGTCAGTCTCGGCTTCCTGAACAACTCGCCTGGCAGCATCCTGCTGGCCTGGGCGCTGCTGGCGGCCGTCTCATGGGCGCTGTACCGGCGCCGCGGCCACCGGGGCGGACTGCGAGCGTGGTGGCGCGGTAACCGCCGCTTCGTGCTGGTCGCCGAGTTGCTCTTTGTGGTGGCCCTGCTGGCCATGGCTGCGTTGCGGGCGCACAACAACAGCCTGGTCGGCACGGAAAAGCCGATGGAGCTGGCCTTTCTCAGCTCCGCCTTGCGGAGCGAGGTCTTCCCGCCGGCCGACCCCTGGCTGTCCGGCCATGCGATCAGTTACTACTATTTCGGCTACGTGCTGCTGGCGATGTTGGCCTCCCTGAGTGGCATCGGCAGCAGCATCGCCTTCAACATGGGGATCGCGCTGCTCTTCGCGCTGGGCGCCCTGACGGCCTACGGCGTGGCGGGCAACCTGGCGCGCAGCCGGCCGGGCCGGGCGGGTTGGCGCAGCGGCCTGCTCGGCGCCGCCTGCGTCACGGTGCTGGGCAACTGGCAACTGCCGCTTGTCGAATTGCCCTGGCAGTCGGGCGCGGGCTCCAACGCCTGGTACGCCTTCTGGGGCCAACATGACCGACTTGCCGCCCAGGTCCTGGCGTCCGGCGCGCAAACACCGGTCGCCCTGTCGGACTGGTCTTTCTGGTGGTGGTGGAAATCAAGCCGCGTGCTGACGGACCGCAATCTGGACGGCAGCATCGTGCCGATCGACGTCATCACGGAATTCCCGGCTTTCAGCTATCTGCTGGCCGACGTGCACCCGCACGTGCTCTCGCTGCCCTTCGTCCTGTTGCTGACGGGCCTGGCTCTGGGTCTGCTGCTGGCAGGCCGGCCGCCGGACCGGACCTGGACCCTGCTCTCCGCCCTGGTGCTCGGCGGCGTGATGTTCCTCAACACCTGGGACGGGCCGGTCTCCCTGCTGCTGCTGACTTGCGCGGAGGGTCTGCGGCGCCTGCGGGGGAGCGAACAGGGCCGGCTGAACCGAAAGGAATTGCTGGCGACGCTCGGCTTCGGCCTGCGTCTCGGCCTGCTGGCCCTGCTGTTGTATCTCCCTTTCTACCTGAGTTTTCGTTCCCAGGCGGGCGGCCTGCTGCCCAATCTGCAACACCCCACCCAATTGCGGCAATTGTTCCTGGTATTCGCGCCCTTCGTCATCATTTTGGGCGCCTGGCTGTTGCTGGAAGCCCGGCAGGCCGGGCCGACCCTCAACCGCCGTCTGCTGGTCGGCGCGACAGTACTGGTTCCGCTCGTCATTGTGGCCCTGGTCTCCGTCATGGCGCTGGTCGCTGCGCGCCTGCCCGACACGGCGACAGTCTTGAGCGCTTATCTGCCGGCCGGTGAGTCCATGGAGTCCCTCGTCCCGGCCCTGTTGCTGCGACGACTCGCGGGGCTGCCGGTACTGCTTGTCCTGGGCGCCGGCATCGGACTGGCGCTGGCGCGGCTGTTTCCCGCCGCAGAATCGGGCAACGCGCGGGTTGGCGCGCGGCCTCTGCCCGGCGCGTCTTTCGCGGCCCTGCTGGTTGCCATCGGACTGCTGCTGCTCCTGCTTCCGGAATTCGTCTTCCTGCGCGACGTGTTCAGCTCGCGTTCCAACACCATCTTCAAGCTTTATTATCACGCCTGGCTGCTGTTCAGCGTGGCCCTTGCCTGGGCAGCCGAATCCCTGCAAGCGGACGTGGCGAGCGGCCCGGCGCGCCGCGCCATGGTCGGGTTGACGGCCGTCGCCATCGTGCCGGGCCTGCTTTTTCCTGTGGCAGGGGTCTACAGCCGCGCGCTGGTTGAAAGCGGACGACTAAACGCGGCCTGGCCGGCGCCCCTGAGTCTGGATGGCGGCCCGGGATTCATCGGCAAGGATGACTATGCGGCGATTCGCTGTCT
>DAOUIB010000341.1:0-2343 GCA_034428275.1 Anaerolineae bacterium | reverse complement strand
CGCCAGCGTAATCCCCTGTATACTGTGGACAGGGAATTTCACCTTGCCCATGATTCAGCTTGCGCCGGACATCGTCTATCTCGGCCTCGTTCTCGGCCTGTGGCTGGGGGTCACGGCGACCTTCGTCCCGGGTACGGGCCTGCTCGAGCTGCTCGCCGTCGCGGGCATCAGCGCCTCGCTGCTGCTGCTGACCGGCATGCCGGTCAACTGGATCGGCGTGCTGCTGCTGGTGGCGGGCGCCTCGGCCTTCATGCTGCTGCCCTTCCTGCTGCGGCCGCGCCATACCCTGCTAACCGTCGCCGGTCTGGCCCTGCAGATCGCCGGCGGCCTGCTGATGTTCCCCGCCGGCGGCGTCTCGCCGCTGATCATCGGCCTCAGCGTGGCCGTCGCGCTGCTCTACTGGCGTTTCGCCCTGCTGCCCGTGCTGGCCCGCGTGCGCAAGGCACCGCCGCCCAGGGCCCTCGACGATTTCCACGGCGAAACCGGCCGCGTCGCCCGCGCGCTGGACCCCGTCGGCACGGTCCTGCTGCGCGGCGAACTGTGGAGCGCGACCAGCGACCGCCCCCTGGCGACGGGCGTCGAAGTGGTCGTCATCGGGCGCGAGGGGCTGAACCTGCGCGTGAGCGACCGCGCGCAGACCCTGACCGTTGACGAAAGCCTGATTTCCACCGAGTGACAACGACTGGAGTCCCCCATGCCTTTTGATCCCGGTTCCATTCTTGCGGTCCTTTTGCTGATTTTCGTGGTGCTGGTCATCGTGCGCCACGTACACATCGTGCCGGAATACCAGCGCCTCGTCGTGCTGGCGCTGGGCCGCTACGCCGGCACGCGCGGCCCCGGCATCGTCATCATCATTCCCGTTCTCGAACGCGCCATTCGCGTCGACATGCGCGAGAGGTTCCTCGATATCCCGGCGCAGACTGCCATCACCCAGGACAACGCGCCCATTTCCATCGATTTCCTCGTCTACTACCGCGTCCTGGACCCCAAAAGCTCCGTGATTTCCGTCGACCACGTGGTGCACGCCTCCACCAACATCGCCACCACCACCCTGCGCGCCGTCATCGGCGACATCTCGCTCGACGACGTACTCTCCAAACGCGAACAGATCAACGACACCCTGCGCGTCAAGCTGGATGAGGTCACCGAGCGCTGGGGCCTGAAAATCACCAGCGTCGAGATTCGCGAGATCGAGCCGCCGCGCGACGTGCAGGACGCCATGAACCGCCAGATGAGCGCCGAGCGTGAGCGCCGCGCCGAAGTCACGCGCGCCAGCGGCGAACGCGAGGCTTCCGTCACCGTGGCGGAGGGCGAGAAACAGGCCGCCATCCTGCGCGCCGAGGGCGCCCGCCAGTCCGCCATCCTGCAGGCCGAGGGCGAGAAGCAGGCGCAGTTGCTCCGGGCAGAGGGCTACGCCGCCGCGCTGCGGGCCATTGAGGAAGAAGCGCACCAGGCCGGTGACAACACCCTGCAACTCGAATATCTGAACACCCTGCGTGAGATCGGCAGCAGCCCGGCCACCAAGATGGTGCTGCCGCTGGACATCCTGCGCATGGCGCAGCGCTTCACCGGCGCTGACGGGACATAGGGTCGGGAAACGCAACTCAGGCAGGCCTGCCCCTTCAATCCCTTCAGCAGGCGCGCATCTCCGGGCAGCAGCCTGCCCAACCCGACGCTGTACGGGCGACATATCATGTCGCCCGCCCTGCCATATCCATTGATTTGGAAATGCCCGCCCTTGTCGCCTGTTGCCCATGGACCGGGTTTCGTGCCACACCGTGAGCACATCGGAGCGCTGTGCAGCGCCGCTGCGCAGCGTGCAACAACGGGGGAATAACTGTGACCGCCGAAGAACGCATGGCCCGCCTGGAAGAACGCAATCTCCACCTGGCCACAAAGGCGGATCTGGCCAGGCTGGAAAACAAGATGCTCTACGCGGCGATCGCCATCATTTTGGCCGTGTTTGTGTCACCGGAAGTCAAGACTCTGCTGTCCCTGGCGTTGAGCGGAGCCAGATAGCCCTGTTCACCCTGCCAGGCTGCCTGCGACGGCCTTATCCCGCAATCCTGGAAAAAATCAACGCGACGGCGGCGACCTGCACTCCAATCACCAGACCCGCCAACAGCCGAACTTCTCCGCGCAGTCCGTTCATCTCCCCACGCAGCCCGCTCATCTCCCCGCGCAGTTCCCCACGCAGTTCGTTGATCTCTGCGCGCAGTTCCCCGCGCAGGTTTTCCACGTCGGCCCTGGTGGCCAGATGTTCATAGGCGCCTTCCAGGCGCGCCACCTTGAGTTCTGTAGCGGATGATTCGCTGCCGGCCATGGCTGCACTCCTGACGTCGT
>DAOUIB010000340.1:0-7680 GCA_034428275.1 Anaerolineae bacterium | reverse complement strand
CAGGGCGCCGACGTGCGCGACGTGCTGGTCGACGGGCCGCGACCGGAACGGCATGCCCTGCCCGTGGCTTTCAGCGGGGACGGCGCCACCCTGTTTATGGACTACCGGCCACTCCTGCAGGCGGGGGAAACGCAGCGCGCCGGTTTCGCAGACCTTTTCGCCCTGGCTCTTGACGAGGGCTTTACCCGGCCGCTGCCGGACGAACCGGGTTGCCTCTGTGGCGCGGCTTTCGGCGCCGGCCAGGTGATTCGCCTGCAACTCGCCGCAGACCTCGACGGCTACGAACTGGTCCGGCGGGACCTGAATGGCGACTTGCGCGGACGCATCGCCGCGCCGACCCTGCCGGGTTTCACCGCCGCGACTCACCTGCTGCTGGCGCCCGACGGCTCGCGCGCGCTCTATACCCTGTCCCAGCTGCGCGCCGGAGATGGCGGCTTCCAGGCGCTGCGCAGCGTCTTTGTGCTCGCCGACCTGGAGGGCGGCAGCAGCCGACTCCTGGGCGAACCCTTCACTGAACAGTTGCGCCCGGTCACCTGGAGCGACGGCGACAACACCGTCATCCTCACCAGCGGCGACCCCCTGCGGGACGGCACCTGGAAACTGGACCTGACTGATGGCGCCCTGTTGCCGGTCGCCCGCGCCACGTGGCTGGGCGCGCTGGCGAATTGAGCCCCGCGTACTACAATCGCGGCATGAGCCTCAACATGGCGGCGGAGGAATTCGAAAGGCGGCGGGCGAAGGTCGCCCCGCTGGCCGCCATTCTGGGCGAAAGTTACGGCCATCCGGTGTGGCGCGCGGGCGTCGACCCCATGGACGAGCTGGTCAGCTGCATCCTCAGCCAGAGCACCACCGATACCAACCGCGATCGCGCCTTTGACGCCCTCAAGGCGCGCTGGCCGGACTGGCGGGGCGTCGTCGATGCGCCAACCGAAGAAGTGATCGCGGCCATTCGCGTGGCCGGCCTCGGCAACCAGAAGGGGCCGCGCATCCAGGCGTTACTGCGCGACATTCACGAGCATCAGGGCGCTTTCAACATCGACTTTCTCGCGCAGTTGCCGCTGGAGGAGGCCCGGGCCTGGTTGACTTCGCTGCGGGGCGTGGGCCCCAAGACCGCCGCCATCGTGCTCTGCTTCGCCTTTGGCCGGCCTTCCCTGCCGGTGGATACCCACGTCCATCGCGTCGGCAAGCGCCTGGGCCTGATCCCCGAAAAGATGAGCGCTGAACGCGCCCACCCGCTGATGGAGGCCCTGGTGCCCGCGGAGCAACATTACAGCTTCCACATCCAGCTGATCCTGCATGGCCGGGAAATCTGCCACGCGCGCCGACCGGACTGCGCCAACTGCCCCCTGCGCGCACACTGCGACTGGTATGGCGACCAGGAGGCGGTCGCGTCGACCTGAGCGAGGCCTCACTTTACAGTTTCCGCCTTTCATGCTACATTGCGGCCAGAAACGGCAAGCAGCCACCGCGACACGGTTCGCGCGGTGTTTTTTTAATCCCTGGCGCCGGTGGCGCCGGAAACCGTTCAGGGAGTACCGCCATGGTCGACCAGCCGCAATACCTCACACCGGAAGGCTTCGCCGAACTGGAAAAGCGACTCGGCTTTCTGACCTCGGTGCGTCGCGCCGAAGTTGCCGAACGCCTGCACCAGGCCCTCGCGGAAGGCGGCGACCTGACCGAGAACGCCGAATACGAGGACGCCAAGAACGAGCAGGCCTTCATTGAGGGTGAAATCCAGCGCCTCGAAATGATCCTCAACAACGCCGAGGTCATTGAGGACAGCGGCAGCCACGACGTGGTCGCGCTGGGTTCGCGCGTCACGGTGACGGAAAAGGGCTCGCGCGAGACCGAGGTCTACCAGATCGTCGGTTCGGCCGAGGCCAGCCCTGGCGAGGGCCGCATCTCCGCCGGCAGCCCCCTGGGCAAGGCATTGCTGGGCGCGAAGGTGCGGCAGAGGGTCACCGTGCAGGCGCCCGACGGCGACATCGTCTTCACCATCCGCAAGATCGACTGACACAGCGGCTGAACCCGTGGGCGGTGAAGCGGGCGGGGCGTCGGTCATGGAGTCCCTGCGCGGCGCGCTCTCCGGCCTGACGCCACAGTTCTTCGACGCCCTGGTCGTCGTCGTCATCGCGATTGGCCTGACGCTGGCCGCATGGCGCCTGCGCGCTGACCTGCGACGCCCGCGCGTGGACGAGGATACCCAACCCCTGCAGGAGTGAACGATGCTCGATATCGCGCTGATCCGCCAGCGGCCCGACGAGGTGAAGGAGCGCCTGGCCCGCCTGCACGACCCCGGCGCCGTGGAGCGCGTCGACCGCATCCTCGCGCTGGATGCCCGCCGTCGCGAACTGCTGGTCGAAGCGGAAAGTCTGCAGGCGCAGCGCAATCGCCTCAACCGTGCCATGGGGCCCCTGAGGGGCAACCGTCAACTGGAGCCCGCCGAGAAGGGCGCGCGCATGCTGGCCGCAGCCCGCCTCGTCGAGCAACAACGTCACGAAGAGGCGTTGGCGCTTCTGCAGCCCGGCACAGACCACGCCGCACCCGTTGGCGAATCGCCTGACCTCGACACAGCCATGCAGACCCTGGTGGCCGCCCTGCGCGCCATGAGCGAGCGTTACAGCGAACGCCAGGCGCAGGTCCGCACGACCGAAGCGGAGCTGCGCGAGGAAATGCTCTGGCTGCCCAACCTGCCGCACGAAAGTGTGCCGGTCGCCGCCAGCGAGGACGACAACCGCCCCTGGCCGCCCGAGGGCGACTTCCGCGAGTTTGACGCGCCGCCCCTGCCCCACTGGGAACTCGGGCCGGCGCTGGGCATCATCGACTTCGAGCGCGGCGTCAGGATCGCCGGCAGCCGCGGCTACGTGCTTAAGGGCGACGGAGCGCGTCTGCAGCAGGCGCTGATCAACTTCTTCCTCGATCGGGCGCGCGCCGCGGGCTACGAGCAGGTCTACGTACCCTACATGGTGCCGCCGGAGATGCTTGTGGGCGCGGGTCAATTGCCCAAGTTCGCCGACACCGTCTACCAGGACGCCGACGCCGGCCGCTACATGCTGCCCACCTCCGAGGTCGCGCTGACCAACCTGCACCGCGACGAGATTCTCGACGAGAGCGAGTTGCCGCTGAAATACGTGGCGCAATCGCCCTGCTTCCGCCGCGAGCACATGAGCGCCGGCCGCGACACGCGCGGCATCAAGCGCGTGCACCAGTTCGAAAAGGTGGAGATGTACCTCTTCACCACGCCCGAGCGTAGCTACGACGCGCTGGAAACCCTGACCGAAAGCGCCGAAGCGCTCTGTCGCGCGCTGGACCTGCCCTTCCGCCGCCTCGAAATCGTCAGCGGCGACCTCGGCTTCAGCGCCAGCAAGAAATACGACGTCGAGGTCTACGCGCCCGGCTGCGACGAATGGCTCGAGGTCAGCTCCTGCAGCAACACCGAGGCCTTTCAGGCGCGGCGCGCCAACATCCGCTTCCGCCGCGAGGGCGTCCGGCGGCCGCTGCAGGTCCACACCCTCAACGGCAGCGGCCTGGCCCTGCCGCGCGTCATCATCGCCATCCTGGAGAACAACCAGCAGGCCGACGGCAGCGTAGTCCTGCCCGAGGCGCTCGTGGACTACATGGGCGGGCAGCGCATGATCAAAAGCAGGAGAGATTGACATGGACAAGAAATCCAGAGACAAACTTACGGGCGGCGTATTCCTGATTGGCATCGCCGCGCTGGGCATCAGCGGCCTGTGGTGGCCGGGCATCCTCGTGGTGCTGGGCATCACCTCGCTCGTCAGCGGCCTGCTGGAAGGGCGGCTGTGGAAGTCCGCCAGCGGCGCTTTCTGGTTGATCGGCCTCGCGCTGATCTTCTACCTGAACTGGCCCTGGTGGCTCCTGATCGCGCTGACCGGCCTGGGACTCATCGTCGGCGCGCATCGTGACCGCAGCAGCGGCCGTCAGGTGCCGGAATGGGCGCAGCGCCTGACCGCCTGGGGTTTATCCCCGGAGCGGCGAAGCGAAGGGGGCGAGCGCATGCAGGAACACGCCGACGCCGGGAAGGAAAAGCGCAAGAATGACGATTCATGAAGCGCGGAGCCGCAGCGTTGCCCCCTTCGCGAAATCAACCGAAGCGCCCCTCGCGGCGTAGTTTTGACAGGGGTCCCCGCGGACCCAAGGGGCGGAGAGCGCGCGACAATCGCGCGGGCGGGCTGACATGAATGAACAGCAGACGGGCATCATCACCGGCGGCATTTTCCTGATCGGAATCGCCGCGCTGGGCTACACCGGCCTGTGGTGGCCGGGCGCGCTGGTCGTGCTGGGCATCACCGCCATCGTCCACGGCCTGCTGAGCGGTATGTCCTGGCAGACGATCAGCGGCGGCCTCTGGTTGATCGGCATCGCCGCCGTGTTCTGGTTCAGACTGCCCTGGTGGCTCTTGCTGGCGCTCACCGGCCTGGTGATGATCGTCGGCGGCCTCGACCTTTTCCGCCGCAGCGCCACCTGGAAGCGCAAACGCAAGAACGACGACGACGTGGATACCCGGCCCGGCGAGTCCCGCGCCGCCTGATCGCCATGCGCGCCCTCTGGCTGACCCTGCTGCCCGCCCTGCTGCTGACGGGCATCGTCCGGGCCCAGGACGAGCCGGCCATCGTCGCCGGCGACTTCCTCACCCACTGGGCCCTGCGCGACTACGAGAGCATGTACGACCTGCTCAGCGCGCGCAGCCGCGACCTGGCCCCCCGCGACCGCTTCATCGACCAGTACCAGCAGGTCGACGGCACCCTCGGCGCAGAGGCGCTGGAGTACCGCGTCAGCGAGACGAAACTGCAGGGCCACTCGGCCGCCGTCCGCTACGACCTCAGCCTGCTCGGCACGCTCTACGGCGACATCGTCGACCGCGACCGTACCATGCGCCTGCTGCGCGAGGCGGGCAACTGGCGCGTCGCCTGGTCGGCGCTGGACATCTTCGAGGGCCTCGGCAACGGCGGCATCCTGCGCAGCACCGGCCGCCGCGCCCCGCGCGCCAACATCTACGACCGACGCGACCAGGCGCTGGTGACCCAGGGCGGCATCCTCTACTCGCTCTACCTGCGCCTCGACGACATGCCCAACGAGGCGCGCTGCCTTGACATCCTGGCGGCGACCCTGCTGCGCCAGCGCGAGGACCTCGCCGCGCTCTTCCTGCGCTACAACCGCGACACCATCTTCTACGCCGGCGAAGCCGACGAAGCGGCCTTCGGCGCCAACAGCGAGGGCCTGCGCCGCTTCTGCGCCGTGCGCGCCCAGGAACGGCTGTCGCGCCGTTACTGGTATGGCGCGGCCGTCTCGCACGTGACCGGCAGCATCGGCCAGATCTCGGTCGACGAACTGGCCCTCCGCCAGGCGCAGGGCTACCAGGCCGGCGACCTCGTCGGCCTCAACGGCATCGAGGCGGCCTTCGAGGCCCAGCTGGCCGGCCAGCCCACCCGCACCCTGCAACTCGTCGAGCCCGGCGGCATCGTCCTGCGCGAACTGGGCACCAGCGAAGGCAGCCCGCCCCTGCCCGTCGCCCTGACGCTGGACCGCGAGCTGCAGCTGGCGGCCAGCCGCGCGCTCGCCGGGGCCTTCAACTACGCCGGCGGCAACTGGGGCGCGCGCGGCATCTCCTCCGGCGGCGCGGCCGTGGTGCTGGACGCCACAGACGGCGCCATCCTCGCCCTCGCCAGCTACCCCGGCTTCGAGCCCGACGTCTTCAACCCCGACACCCTCTGCTGCGGCTTCCTCTCCGCCGGCGCGCGCATCGGCCAGCTGGTCAGCGACGCGCGCCGCCCCATGCGCAACCGCGCCGTGCAGGAGCAGTACGCGCCCGGCTCGATCTACAAAATCGTGACGGCCGCCGCCTTCGCCGAGGCCGGTTTCATGGCCCCCGGCGAGACCTTCGACTGCACGCTCACATGGGACGGCGCGCCCTTCGGCGATTCGGCCGGCTTCGTGCGCGTCGACTGGCGCCACACCGCCGGATTGGAAGCCACCGGCCCCGTCACCACCGCCGAGGCGCTGACCTCTTCCTGCGATCCCTTCTTCTACGAGGCCGGCGCGCGGCTCTACAACGAGCGCAACCCCTCGGCCCTCGTCGAGCTGTCGCGGGCCTTCGGCCTCGGCGACGCAGTCGCCCTGGGCATCTTCGGCGCGGAGGCGGAGGGCAGCCTGCCGGTGCCCGGCTCGCCGGCCGCGGCCATCAACAACGCCATCGGCCAGGGCGACGTGCTGGTCAGCCCGCTGCAAATGGCGCAGCTGATGACCGCCGTGGCCAGCCGCGGCAGTCTCTACCCGGCCTGGCTGGTGCGTCAGATCGGCGGCATGGACGGCGCACCCCTGCTGGAAAGCTACGACACGCCCGCGCCGCGCGAAATCGACCTGGACGAGGGCACCTGGGACATCCTGCACGAGGGCCTCTGCGCGGTCACCCGCAACACGCGCCTCGGCACGGCCGAGGAGGTCTTCCGCTCGGCGACCTACCACGCCTGCGGCAAGACCGGCACGGCCCAGACCGGCGGCTTCCCGCACGCCTGGTTCACGGCCTGGGCCCCGGCGCAAGAGCCGGAGATCATCGTCGTCGTGGCGGTGGAGCACAGCCGCGAGGGCAGCGAGGTCGCCGCGCCGATCGTGCGCCGCATCATGGACGATTACTTCGGCGGCTTCCGCGAGCCCTGGCCGGAATGGTGGGCCGAAGAGCCCTACGTCCCGGTCGAGATCCCCGTCGGCGGCACCGGTGGCTGAGACCCCCGACGGCCCGGCCCTGGCCCCCTGCCCTTCTTGTGAAGGTTTACCCTCGCAGGCCCCGGTCAACGAAACCAACGCGGGAAGGCCTGAATGAACATGAATCTTGCTCCCTGCCCTTCCTGCGAGGGTTTATCCTCGCAGGCCCCGGTCAACGAAACCGACCCGGGAAGGCCTGAATGAATACAAATCTTGCTCCCTGCCCTTCCTGCGAGGGCTATGGGTGGTTTGAGGACGAACTGGACGGCAGCGTGAGCGACTGCGACTGGTGCCAGGGCTGCGGCTACGTCTACCGCGACGCGAGCGGCGTCGACCGCCCGATTCCTCCGGAAGACTACGGCCGCATCGCCGCCGAACTCGAGCGCCTCGAGGCAGAGCGGCTCAGGAAGCTGGGGTATACGGGGTCAGCAAAACGACCGGGGGAGGACTAGTCCGCCCTCACCCCCCGGCCCCGTTGTCTCGCGACTGAGCGGGAAAGGATGTTGATCGGCAAATTGGCTCTGCGAGATTCGGGCGATGCGCCGCTCCGATCAACAGCCGGAACAGTCGCCCCCTACGTTGTCGCTGAAGGTATTGCCGCTTTGTTCCACCGTGCCGGCAAAGACGTTTATCACGCCTCCGTCTTCAGCCGCTGTATTGCCGCTGAAATCCGTGTCACTGACATTCGCCGTGCCGTTAAAGACCTGCAGCGCGCCGCCGGTTTGCGCTGCCGCGTTGCCGTCGAAGCTGCTATTGCTGATGGTGACCACGCTGAAAGCCGAGGCGATCGCGCCGCCATCCCCTGCCATATTGCCGCTGAATTCGCTGTCGACCACATTGACTTCGCTGTCCCAGCTATCCAGTACGCCGCCGTAGGCTTCGGCCACGTTATTCGTGAACCGGCTGTTCACCAGGTCCAGCCGGCTGCCGCGGTTGACCAAAATGGCGCCGCCGCTC
>DAOUIB010000339.1:0-4087 GCA_034428275.1 Anaerolineae bacterium | reverse complement strand
AAAATGTGGATCAGCGGCAGCAGGCAGAGAAGCGCGAAACCAGCCAGAAACAGATGGTTGCCGTAGTCAAAAAGGCGGCTGGACAGACTGTTTTCGCGAATCAAGACAAGTCCTACAGGATGCGATAGCCCGCATAGCGGTCTGCGAGCCAATACGAAGCGACGATGAGAAAGAAACCGATGACCGACTTGAAGAGGCCGACGGCGCCGGCCAGGCTGTATTGCGCGGAGACCAGGCCCACTCTGTAGACGTAGGTATCGATGATGTCGCCGGTACGGTAGACCGCCGGGCTGTAAAGCGTCAGGATCTGCTCGAATCCGGCCTGCAGGACATCGCCCAGGCTGAGCGCGGCAAGCAGCACGACAGTGGGGCGGATTCCCGGCAGAATGATGTGCCAAATGCGACGGAAGCGACCCGCGCCATCGATCGCTGCCGCCTCCTGCAGGGTCGGGCTGATCGCGGTCAGGGCGGCGAGATAGACCACCGTTGAAAAGCCGACGCCTTTCCACAGGCTGGAGCCAATGATGGTGATGCGAAACCAGTCGTTGCTGCCCAGGAATAGCTGCGGCTCATGGCCCAGGGCGCGAACGAAGTTGTTGACGATGCCAAATGGCGACAGGATGTCAAGCAGGATGCCGCCCAGCACAATCCAGGAGAGAAAGTGAGGCAAATAGATAAGGGTCTGGATTGAGCGACGAAAAACCAGATTGCGCGCCTCGTTGATCAGCAGGGCCAGCACGATGGCTCCCAACTGGTCGAGGGCCAGCTTGAGTACGGCGATGATCAGGGTATTGCTGAAAATACGACTGAATTCCGGCAAGGAAAACAGGAAGTCAAAATTGTCGAAACCGACCCAGCGAGACGCTGCAAAGCCTTTTGCCGGGCTGAAATCCTGAAAGGCGATGATGACGCCGTACATCGGCAGATAGCGAAAGAGCAGGATGAACAGCAGGCCGGGCAAAATCATGGCATACAGCGGCCAACTGCGCCTCAGATAGGCGCGCAGCGGCTCATGCCTTTTCATCAGGCCCGCCTTCAGCAGCACGCGTCCACGCCCGTTTTGCAGAAGGCCGGGGCATGAAACAGATGCCCCGGCCCGTTAAGTCAGCCGCCGTGATACCACGCGTTGACTTCGCCGGTGATGCGGTCGCCGCCGCCCGAGCGCCACTCCTCCACGAAGGAGTCGAAACGGTCCAGCGGCTCCTGCCCGATGATGATGTTGAACAGCGTTTCCTGTTCCAGGCCATCCAGCGACGTGCCGGCGCGCTTCATGGTCTCGGTCGGCACGGTGGTGAAGTGGTTGCGTATGCCGTCATGGGCCCAGCGGTCGACGGCAAACACGTTGGCGCGGTCCCACAATTGGGACAGGGCGTCACCACCGAGGAAGGCCTCCATCATGGCGTCGCGCTGGTCTTCGGGAGTGTTGGCCCAGACTTCGCGCCGGTGCCGAATCCAGTTGGCCTCGAAGTAGGGATCCGTGCGGCTGCCGCCATTGGTTCCGGGCGGACCAAAGAAGTGTTTGCTGCTGTCGTAGCCGTTGAGGTCCAGTTCGTCACCCACCCAGAAATAGTCCGTGCCTTCCCAACCGTGGTAGCGGTTGACCGGATTCTGCATGAGTTCTGCCCACCAGCCGATTTGCTTGAGCACCAGGTCGACGTGCTCGAAACCCTTGCGGAAGCAGTACACGGTATCCGGAACCGGATTGCTCCAGGACTTCTTCTTGATTCCGGTGGGTCCGGCCGGGATATCGGCGAAGGTCCAGCGGGCATCGGGGTCATTGGCGAGGCTGTCCGGCAAGCCGAATACGGCGGCAAAGGCAGGCGAGAAATGCACGCCAGCGATGTTGGCGCCCACGTGGGCGAACGCCGTCTGACCGGGACGCAGGGTGAAAAAGTCCTGGGCAAACAGGCCCTCTGCATACCAGCCCTGCAGCACGGACAGCACTTCCTTGATTTCCGGACGCACGCTGTTGTATTCCAGGTCGCCATTGGCATCCGGCGTCCATGAACCTGGCATGACTCCCCAGGCGCCAAAGACCGGATCCAGCGAGCCATACCAGGCATCCAGCGTGTTGCAGGCCACCAGACCGAGGGTCGTGCCGTCCCCGCCCTGGCCCAGATCCGCAGCCTTGAAGGCGCTGGCCACGGCATGCAATTCGTCGATGGTGGTCGGCGCGCCCATGCCCACGGATTCCAGCCAGTCCTCCCGCAGCCACATGACCTTGTCGTTTTGCGCCGCCTGTTCAATGTAGGGGAAGCCCATCTTGCGGCCGTTGACTTCCGCCAGTCGCCATGCGACTCCGTCTCCAAAGGAGAGCGGGTCCTTGATCCATTCCTGGCTGGCAACTTCCTCGTAAACGTCCGTGATGTCTTCCAGCAAGTCGTTTTCCAGCAGGTCCGAGTAAACCTGCAGCGGTACCGTTTCCATAAAATCAGGCAATTCACCGCTGGCGACTGCCAGATTGTATTTCTGCAGTCCTTCATCGGGATCGACCCAACTGAAGGCAAGCTGCCAGTTGATGCCCAGCGCCGCGGCAGTCAGGCGGGTAAAGGGAGAGTTTTCAATGTCGTCACCTTCAGCAAACTCCCAGGGAGCGCGTCGGCTGCCGGAAATGGTCACCGGTGGTGAAACAGGCATCCCTTCGGGGATTGGCGGCAAGGTCGTCGTCCAGCCTCTTGGATGACCGGGGCTGCCGGGAATCAATGCCTGGGGAATGCCGCCCGCGTCCTGAGCCACCGCAAGCCCGTAACGACTGACCATCGCGGCGGCAAGTCCTGCGCTGCTGCCCCGCAGAAAGTCCCTGCGGGAAAACCCTGTTTGCGATATCGGTAGTTTCCTGCTCATTTCACTTCTCCCTTCTTCAGGTTCATCCCTCATTGCATGAACTTTCCGTTCAGCCATTCTCCCTCCTTCCCTGCCTATTTTTCGCCAGCGGTAAGGGAAATCATGGTCTGCCAGACTTCTGTGGTGAACTGAATGTGCCGGCGCATGGCCCTGGCCGCCGCCAGACTCTCGCCGGCAGCGATGGCCAGGAAAATGTCCCGGTGCGACGCCCCTCCCTCCGCCTGGGCCGGCATCTCGTCGAATTTGGCTTCCTGCAGCACTTCCTCCAGCAGGTCCGTCAGGTTGCTGACAAACTGCCAGACGATGGCGTTCTGGCTCGCCTGGGCAACACGGCGGTGGAATTCCATGTCACCGGCGAGGTATTGCGGAATGTCACGCTGCTGCACAGCCCGCTGCATGCGCTCCAGTTCCTGACGCATCAGGTCCAGGTCCTTTTCTTTGGCACGATCTGCAGCGGCGCGGGCCGCCTCCACTTCAATGATTCCACGCGCGTCAAGGATTTCGATGATGGCGCCGCCCCATGCAGCCAGCCCCATCCCGAGAATCCGGCCGAACTGTTCTCCGGTTCGCCGGGCCAGAAAGGTGCCATCGCCTGGCCGCGACTCAAGCAGGCCAACGGCTTCAAGAATCTTGATCGCCTCCCGGACGCTGTAGCGTCCAACACCCAGCGCCTCGGACAATGCGCGTTCGGAAGGCAGTCGGCCGCCTGGACCCAACTCGCCGGAAATGATGAAATTCTTTAGCTGTTCAAGAGTTTGTTCGCGGACACTGGTCCTGTTAATTCTCTCAAGTCCGTCAATGTTGCCCCGAGTGTCGCTTACGCTTCTCACTACGGCACCTTGAATTGGTCAGTGGTGCTACCAATGTTCTCTTGCCATTGACGATCTGTCAAATTTCAATTGTGTCTGGGTACACAAAGTCAAGGCAAAGGCTCAGCCTCTTCCCTGAAAGTGGAACGGAGGAATCGGCGCCGGGCCGAATCTCCGAATACGACTGCCGTCTCCGGCAACCTTGAGCAATTGATTGGGACAGGGCGTCGATCAGCTGGCAGGATTGGCGAAAAATGTCAGATCTGCGCCATGATTTTCCATCGAAACGACCGAGTCCCCGGCAAGATCGGCCTTGATGTCGCGAGTTTTATGTCGCAACACAATGGTCTGTGGTTCCAGGGCCAATGGCAACTCCAGCAATTGTGACGCTTCAGTCGACTCGAATTGCCAGTAGCCGTCGACGTGCACAAGCT
>DAOUIB010000338.1:0-3028 GCA_034428275.1 Anaerolineae bacterium | reverse complement strand
CCTGTTCATCGACGAGGGCTTTGGCACCCAGGACGATGCCGGTCGCGAGCGTCTGTTGGAGGCCATCGCCGCCATCCAGGACGAATTCGACCTCATTCTGGTCATCACCCACATCGAGGAACTGCGCGATCGCTTTCCGCTGCAGATTCGCGTGGAAAGGGACGCCGCCGGCAGTCGTCTGAGTCTGCAACCGGCCTGAAGCAGCCTACCCTCACACCTCCGCCCTGGCAAAAAGCGCTGCAGGGCCGTCAACCCGTCCGTCAACTCAATCGCCGATTGGCCCTGGCCGCGCCTGGCCGCCAGGCGTCGGCGTGGGTAAACTGGCTGCCGTTGCGTCGTGATCCCCGGAGCCTGGGACATGCCCGAGATTACGCGGCAGCAGCTGGTCCTGATGCTCATCGCTGCCGGCCCCAACCCGCGACTGGCGGGCGTCAATCTGCAGGAACTGGACATGACGCGCCTGGACCTCAACGGCGCCAACCTGAAACAGGCCAACATGTCCTCCTCGCGCCTGCGCGAGGCCACCCTGCGCTCGGCCAACCTGTACTACACCAACCTCTCGCTGGCTCAGCTGCCGGGCGCGGACCTGCAGGGCGCCGTCCTGCAGGGCGCGGACCTCAGCGGCGCCAATCTGCAGGACTCCAACCTGGCGGGCGCGAACCTCAAGAGCGCCAACCTGAACGACGCCAACCTGTTGCGCGCCAGCCTGCGCGGCGCCAACGTCAACGGCGTGCGCTTCAACAACAACACCGTCTGGCCGGACGGCAAGGAAGGCAACCAGGGCTCGCCGGGCAGCTACACGCAGTCCACCAACTAGTCGACTTCCTCCGCCTCTGCGGGCGCCCGACGCAGCGCCAGCCCCAGCAAAGGCAGCGAACAGGTCTGCACCAGGCCGCTGGCCAGCAGGGCCGCGCGCAGCGAGCGTTGTCCGATCAGTCCGGCCGGAGGCCCGCCAACGACCTGCCCGATCGAATTGACCTGGCCCTGGAGCGAGAACAGGGTGGCGCGTATTTCCGGCTCGGCGCTCTGGTTGAGCCAGGCGTTGCTGACGGGAATGGCGGCGGCGCGAGTAGCCGTGAGGACCAGCAGCGCCAGCGCGGCCAGCGCCAGACTGTCCGTCAGACTGAAGACCGCAATGCCCGCCACGATGGCCAGATTGAGCAGCAGCAGCGCGCGCATGGCGGGTCCCTGCCGCGTCAGTCGCACGCGCCGGCCCAGCAGCTCCGTCAGGCCGATGACGCCGACGCTGGCCACCAGCTGGTAGAGCCCGAACCAGGCGACCGGCTGCAGTTGCAGCCCGCCCAGGGTCGGCAGGGTGAAGCTGTCCAGGATGTGTTTCTGCCACAGGCGTTCGTAACCTTCGCTGTACAGCCCGCCGATCAACTCCACAAGCAGCACAAGGCGCAGCACCGGCCGTCGCCGCAGCAGGTCCAGGCCCGCGCGCAGGGTGGCCCGCATGGCGCGCCAGCCGTCCCGTTCCTTACGCGCAAGGGGACTGAAGTGGCGTTCCGGCATGACCAGCGCCAGCAGACCCGCCAGGGCCAGCATCAGGACGCCGGCCAGCACGATGGGCAGGTTGATCTGGATGCTGGCCAGCAGGATGCTGCCGACGATCCCGAGCAGGCCGGCCACCGTGCCCGCCTGCGCGCCCCGCAGAAAGGCGCGCGACGCCGCCTCCTCGCCAATTTCGTCGCTGATCCAGGCTTCGCTGGCGCCGCTGGTGAAGGTGTAGCCCAGACCCCAGATCGCCTGCGCCAGCAGCAGCGCGCCAAAGGTGGGCACCAGCCCTTCCAGGATGAACGCCAGGCCAGTGAGCACGGCCCCGATGAGCATGGAGAGGCGCCGGCTGTGGACGTCCGCCACGACGCCCGTGGGTATTTCGAAGAGGAACACCACCAGCTCCATCACCGTGCCCACCAGCACCAGTTCCAGCGGCGACAGACCGACCTCGGTGATGCGATAGATCATGATGGCGGTGAAGGCCAGCGACGAGAGCAAGGCCTGGCCGCCACTCCACAAGAGCCACACGCGCCAGGCGCGACGTACTTCTGCAGTCAAAGGGCACTCCGATGGTCATTCTCTTGCGCGGCGCGGGAAATATGCTACACTGTTGTAACATGCGGGAGTAATTCAGCGGTAGAATGCTTCCTTGCCAAGGAAGATGTCGTGAGTTCGAATCTCATCTCCCGCTCTCCGCTACACATGTTCTGCCAACCGGGGCCCCTGGCTCCGTTTGCGTTTAATGGCGAGGTCTGACCATGCGTCTCTATCTTCTGCGACATGGCAAGGCGGAAGCGCACAACGTCCGCGACGCGCAGCGCCGTCTCACGCCCGCCGGCATCCGCCGTATGGAGAGGGCCGCGCGGGTCATGGCGCGTCTGGAGATACGGCCGGCGCGCATCTTCAGCAGCCCGCGCGTCCGCTCCCGCCAGACGGCCGACATCGTCGCCGCCGCGCTGGGTGTCGAGGTCGAGGAGCGCGAGGCGCTGGACTACGGCTTCGGCGCTGCGGACTTGCCCGGGCTGCTGGCTGAACTTCCGCAAGACGCGGACCTGCTCTGCGTGGGCCACAACCCCTTTCTGCCCATGGTCGTGCAGGAACTTTGCGGCGCGCGGGTAAGCATGAAGCCCGGCGGTCTGGCGCGCCTCAAACTCGACGACGACGCCCGCCAGGGCATCCTGGAATGGCTGATCACGCCGCGCGTCTTCGATGCCCTGGAGACCCGCGGATGAAGATCGACGTCACCCGCATGGTGTCCACCATCGCCATATGGCTGGCTGTGGCCATCATCATCATCAGCGTCACGGTCTTTGACAGCAGCCAGCTTGACCTCGTCGCTCCGCTGTTCATGGCCGGGGCCGTCGGCAGCATGGTCTTCATCTGGCGCGGTTACAGTCAGGAGAGTGAGCGGGAACGGCGGGCGCGGGCCAAGCGCAACGAAGGTCTTGCGCAGCGCCTGGCCGATGAAGAAGACCTTGACGACGAAGACATCGTCAGCCTGGAAGACCTGCTGGAAGAACAACGCGCG
>DAOUIB010000337.1:0-2570 GCA_034428275.1 Anaerolineae bacterium | reverse complement strand
CTGTCCCCGGCAAGCACGCCGTACTTCCAGCGCTGTGTGCGGACGCCCCGCGCCACGCAGGATTCGCTGACCTGAAAGAACATCTCGTCGGGCCAGTCCTGATTCTGCCCCTGCAGCAAAGGCAGGAAGGATC
The DNA here is from genome assembly GCA_034428275.1 of Anaerolineae bacterium. Lineage (GTDB taxonomy): Bacteria > Chloroflexota > Anaerolineae > Aggregatilineales > Phototrophicaceae > JAGWBD01. Next base: position 2,437 of record DAOUIB010000337.1, on the reverse strand, counting down.
GACCCTGCATCTCCTCCGGCACGGGCAGGTCGGCCGCGTCCAGCAAGGTGGGAGGCAAGTCGATCAGGCTGACCAGCTGGGGCAAATGACCCCCTCCATCGAAGCCGGGCCCGCTCAGGACCGTCGGCACACGTAAGGAAGAGTCATGGACCGAACGCTTGTATTCGGCGTTGCGCGTGCGAAAGTGGTTGCCGTGGTCCGACGTGAAGAGCAGAATCGTGTTGTCAAGTTGACCGAGACTTTTCAGGGCATCGATCAGGCGACCCAGGGCCTCATCCAGACGCCGTATCATGCCCCAGTACCCGGCCAGGTGTCGCCGGGAAGAACCGCCCAGGGCCTGCAGGTCGGGCGGCGTCCAGCGCCCGCGATAGCGCTCTTCGTAGCCGGTGGGCGCCGGGTAGTCGTCGCGGTGGTTCTGATGATGCGGCTCGATGTATGAAACGAAGAGGAAGTAAGGCTGGCTGCGCGGCCGGTCAATGTAACGTATGGCGGCGTCCGTTAGCGCGTCGACGCGGTAGCCCGGCAATTTGACCGGACGGTTTTCATTGTCGTACATCACGGTTTCATAGGCATCAGACGTAAATTCCAGAGCGTTGGAGGCCAGCCAGTATTCGTAGCCGCCGCGTTGTTCCTCCGGGACCGGGCCGGGGCCCGCATCCGCCAGATGCCACTTGCCGATGTAGCCGGTCGTGTAGCCGCCGTCCCGAAAGCAGTGCGCCAGAGTTCGCGTATCCTGCGGCAGGGCGATCCCGTTGCGATAGCAACCGGTTCTGGTCGCGTACATACCCGTCTGAAGCACCGAGCGCGCCGGACCGCAGACGGGCTGGCAAGTGAAGGAACGGGAAACGTGGGTACCCTCCCGCGCCACGCGATCGAAATTGGGCGTGAGGTCCAGTGGATTGCCATGCGCTCCTGTCGAATCCCAGCGTTGCTGGTCCGTGAAGAACACGATCACGTTGGGCGCTGCCATGGGCCTGGTCCTTCTTTTGCTCCTGCCGCAGTCGGGCGCTAGTATAGCCTGACTTCAAGGCCGGCGTCTTCGAAGCCATGCGCCTCATTTATCTTGCGCTCGGCTGGGTCTGCGGCATCGTCCTGGCAGCCAACAACCCTGATCTGTCATCCGCTCTGTCCCCCGTCTGGCTGCTTGCGGGCGCGCCGGAGCTGCTTTGCGTCTGTTTGCTGCGCGACAAGTTCCGCTGGTTTGCCCTGGCGCTGCTGGCCCTGACCCTGGGAGGCCTGCGTATGTCGCTGGTCCCAGGAGACAGCGAACTCGCCCGCTTCAACAATCAGGGCGGCGTCAGCGTTGAAGGCCTGGTCAGCGGCGCTCCGGTCGCGCGCGACAGCGGCGTCCAGCTTCGTGTGGCGGCGTCGACCCTGATTCGGGATGGCGAGCGGCATCCTGTCCGGGGAGAAGTGCTGGTCCTGGCGGAAACCAGTCCTTCCTTGACGCCTGGTGACCGTGTGCATGCCACCGGACTGCTGCAACGACCCGGCGAATTCGATCGATTCTCCTGGAACGACCACCTGGCGCGCAGGGGCGTGTTCAGCGTCATGCGCGACGCATCGCTGGAACTCCTTGCCAGAAGGCAGGGCGCCACCCTTCAGTCCGTCCTGTATGACCTGAACCGGCGCGCCGGCCGCCATGTCACTGCATCCCTGCCGGCGCCCTGGTCTGCCTTGCTGAAAGGGATATTGCTGGGCGATGAGAGCGGCCTTTCGCCAGACCTGAGGGAAGACTTCAATGCCACGGGAGCGGCGCACGTCATCGCGATCAGCGGATTCAACATGATCGTGTTGGCCGGCGCCGTACTGGCGCTATTGCGTCGTTCCAGCCTCGCTCCCGCGCTAACAGCGACCATCGCCGTCCTTGCCATTCTGCTTTACGCCATCCTCGTCGGCGCCGGCGCACCGGTTATGCGCGCTGCCCTGATGAGTTGTTTGTTGGTCATTGCCGGCGCCCTGCGTCGTCGTGTGTTTACGCCCGCGTCGCTGGCATTTGCCGTCCTGCTTTTGTCACTGGAAAACCCGACTGTGCTGTGGGACATCGGGCTCCAACTCAGCGCACTTGCCACCCTGGGAATCATGCTTCTGGCGACTCCACTGGCGGCCGGACTGCGGCGGGCCTTGCGAGTCCTTTCCCCTGCAGGCGCCCTGCACGTCGCCTGGTCCCTGCTGGCCGGGCCCGTTGCTGTGTCTCTGGCCGCCTACCTGGCGACCTTTCCCCTGATCCTGCGCTATTTCGGCCGATTGTCTCTGCTGGCGCTGCCGGTAAACCTGTTAATCGTGCCTGCCCAGGCGCCGCTCCTGATCCTGGGCCTGCTGGCGACCCTGGCGGCGTTCCTTGCTCCCTTGCCGGCACAGTTGCTCTACTGGTTGGGTCTCTTGCCGCTTGGCTGGACCATTGAAGTCGTCAGGGCCGCCGCGCGCCTGCCCATGG
>DAOUIB010000336.1:0-1829 GCA_034428275.1 Anaerolineae bacterium | reverse complement strand
TGGGGGTGCGCTGATGCGAGCAGCCGTATTGACGCAACATGGCGGTCCGGCAGCGCTGGCCGTCGTCGATGACCTGCCGGTGCCCGAGCCGGGACCGGGCGAGGTACGGCTGCGTATGCGCGCCGCCGCCCTGAACCGCCTGGACCTGTGGGTGCGCGGCGGCTGGCCCGGACTCAGACTGGACTTCCCGCACGTCATCGCCGCGGACGGCGCCGGCGAGGTCAATGCCTGCGGGCCGGGCGTGACAGGCTGGCAACCCGGCGCTCGCGTTTGCGTTGATCCCGCCATCGTCGAGCCCGACGACCCGGCCATCCGCAGCGGCCTGGAAAACCAGGGCCGACTCAGAATCCTCGGCGAACAGCTGCCGGGCACGGCGGCGGAATACGCCATCGTTCCGGCGCGCAATCTGCTGGCCCTGCCCGACCACGTCAGCTTCGAGCTGGCGGCGGCGGCCGGGCTCGTCTACGTGACGGCCTGGCATTCGCTGATCACGCGCGGCGAGTTGCTGCCGGCCGAGACCGTGCTCATCGTCGGCGCAGGGGGCGGCGTCAACACAGCCAGTATCCAGTTGGCAAAGCTGGCGGGCGCGCAGGTGCTGGTCGTCGGCAGCAGTGAGGAACGTTGCCGGCTGGCGCGCGACCTTGGCGCCGACCAGGTTATCAACCGCGCGGAGACGCCCGACTGGTCGCGCGAGGTCTGGCAACTGACCGGCCGCCGCGGCGCGGACGTCGTGGTCGACAACGTCGGCAGCGCCACCCTCGGCGACAGCCTGCGGGCGGTCCGCAGCGGCGGTCGCATCCTGGTCGTGGGCAACACCAGCGGGCCGCGAGTCACGCTGGACCTGCCGCTGCTCTACATGAAGCACGTCTCGATAATTGGCAGCACCATGGGGCCGCACCGCGACTACTGCCAGGTGATGGACCTGGTGTTCAACGGCGCGCTGCAGCCGCATATCGGGGCGACGTTGCCGCTGGACCGGGCGCGCGAGGCCATGCGTCTGCTGGAAGAGTATGTCGTGCCGGGAAAAATCGTGCTGCAAATGTGACACAGGGGAGGCTGTCGGCATGGATAGCGCCCACAGCGAGACCGAACTGAAACTCTATTGCGAAAACCTCATGCCCGTCAGGCGCCGCCTGGAGAGCATGGGCGCGAGTCTGCAGGCCGGGCGGGTGCTGGAACGCAACCTGCGCTATGAGGACGCCGCCAACTCCCTGGCGGCGCGCAACATCGTCCTGCGCCTGCGCCAGGACAGGCGCGCCCGGCTGACTCTCAAGATGCCCGGCGCCAGCCCGCCCGGCAGGGACGCCATCCTGCAGCGCTTTGAGGCCGAGGTCGAGGTCAGCGACTTCGACACCGCCGCGCTGATTCTGGAGCGGCTCGGCTACCAGGTGCAGCTGCATTACGAGAAATATCGCAGCACCTGGGCGCTGGGCACGGCCGAAATCGCCCTGGACGAACTGCCCTGCGGCAATTTCGTCGAAATCGAGGGCGACGCCGCGCAGATCGAACACGCGGTCATGGCCCTCGCGCTGGAAGCGGCGCCGCGTCTGCCCATGAGTTACGCCGTCATCTTCGACGAGATTCAGGCCTACCTCGGCCTGCCGCTGCACGAACTCAGTTTCGACGCCTTCGCCAACATCGCCATGCCCCCCGGCTTTTTCAGCGATCTGGCGTCGCAGTACGGGGCCCATGGGTAAGCGAAGGCCACGCCATGCCCTGCTGGCTCTCGTCCTGCTGCTGGTCCAGTTCGGCGCCCTGCAGCAACTGACCGACATCCCTCCTGAAATTGTGCCGCAACTCAGTCTCATCCTGCCGCTGGAGCTGGTGGT
>DAOUIB010000335.1:0-2495 GCA_034428275.1 Anaerolineae bacterium | reverse complement strand
AGCGTGGCGCCCATCGCACTGTAAAAAAAGTTGCCTGGCGTGAGAATGACGCCCTTTGGCACTCCGGTCGTTCCGGAAGTGTGGACAATCGCCATCGGCGCGGAAGGCATGAGCGCCCCGTCCAGGAAGGCCCCCGCCTGGCCAGGAGTTGGGTCAAGCAGGACGGGAACGCTGTCAGGAACCCCGTTCCCGCCAAGGCGCAGGAGAGGCTCTCGCGTTGTCTCGGGCAGCAACCAGTGACAATTCGCGTTTTGCAGGATCGCGCCGCGTTCGTCAGCGCTCAGGCGCGCGCCCAGTGGCACCAGCACCAGGCCGAGTCGCATGGCGGCGAAGAGACTTACCACCGTTTCGCAGTTGCCATGCATAACCATGGCGACGTGCTGGCCGGCTTCGAGGCCCGCGCCGTGCCAGGCGGCGCAGAGTTGCGCGACTTTCCTGGTAAGTTCGCCGTAGGTCAGGCGCGTGTCTCCGGCGACCAGGGCTTCGCGCCCGGGTGTCGCGGCCGCGCGCGCCGCCAGCCAGTCGCGCATCAGGCCCTGCGGGGAAAGCGGCTGAAGTCCGGTTCGCGCTTTTCGAGGAAGGCGTTTTTCCCCTCACTGCCTTCCTCGGTCATGTAAAACAGCATGGTCGCGTCTCCTGCCAGCACCTGCACGCCGGTCTGACCATCCAGTTCGGCATTGAGACCGGCCTTGATGAAACGCAGCGCCAGCGGAGACTTTTTCAACATTTCGCGCGACCATTGCAGGGCTTCCCGTTCAAGGCCGGCCAGGGGCACAACCCGGTTGACCATGCCCATGGCCTCCGCCTCGGCTGCGCTGTACTGGCGACACAGAAACCAGATTTCACGGGCCTTCTTTTGCCCGACCTGGGCCGCAAGAAAGGAGGATCCGAAGCCGGCGTCGAAGCTGCCAACGATCGGGCCGGTCTGCCCGAAGCGCGCGTTCTCGCTGGCGATGGTGAGGTCGCAGCAGACGTGCAGCACGTGGCCGCCCCCAATGGCGTAGCCCGGGACCACCGCGACGACGGGTTTGGGGATGTTGCGGATGTATCGCTGCAACTGCAGGACGTTCAGTCGGGCCACACCGTCGTCACCCACGTAGCCGGCCTGGCCGCGGACCTTCTGGTCGCCGCCCGCGCAGAAGGACCAGACGCCATCTCTCGGGCTGGGACCATTGGCCGTGATCCACACCACACCGATATCGCTGTCATGCCAGGCGTCCAGCAGCGCAGCGGTCATCTCGTCAATGGTCTGCGGTCGAAAGGCATTGCGGATTTCCGGTCGGTTGAAGGCGATGCGGGCGATGCCTTCCGCCTTGTGGCAGGTCACGTCTCCGGGCGGATTGACCTCCTCCCAGGCAGCGAGGCTCATCAGGTCCTCGTTGCCGATATCCGACGGTGTATTCACATTCTCCATCCCTGCACTCCTTTCAAGAGGGATCCGCCTGAAGACGGTCCAGTTCCAGGCCGGTTGCTTCAATCAAACGATCGCGCTGCCGCAGGTCGTCAAGTGAATCTGTCGGCACTTCAATGATCGTCGATTCGCCGCTGCCGATACTTTCCGCCAGGGCCGCGCGAAACCTGTGGCGACTGTCCGCCAACAGGTACCCGACACCATAGAGTCGGGCGGCATGGCGGAAATCCAGGTCATGCGGCGTGAGAAACAGCTCCGTGAATTCCGGCTCGAAGGCATGAACGGGCAAACGCCTGAAGATGCCGCCGCCATTGTTGTTGAGTAGCACGATGGTGGCGGCAAGGCCCAGGCGACGGATCGCCAGCAAACCGTTCATGTCATGGTAAAAGGTGATATCCCCGACCAGGGCCACCAGGGGATGTCCCACGCGCCCGTACCCAAGACCGAGAGCAGTCGAAATGTTGCCATCGATTCCACTGGCGCCGCGATTGGCGAAGACCCGCAGGCTGCGCCCCTGTGGCAATCCGAACTGGTCCAGCAGACGGACCGGCAAACTGTTACCGACGAAAAGGGTCGCGTGTTCCGGCAAGTGATTCAGAAGCTCCGCCACCGCGGCGCCGTCAAACAAGTGGCCCTCGTTCAGGTAGCAACGGAGCGCATTCCGCGCCGCCTTTTCAGCCCGACGCCACCACGTCGCCGACTCCGACCGCCTTGCAATCCCGTAGTGCATGGCGCTGGCGGACCTGAGCAGTCGGTGACCAGCCTGCAGAAAACCTGTGCTGCGATGAGTTTCATCCGCCCAGGTTCCTGAAGGGCCCAACTGTAACTGTTGTGCGGGCCCGGCAGAATCCAGCCAGGCGTTCAGGGCAGCGGAGGTTGGGACTGCACCAAGGCGAAGGACCAGGTCGGGGACCGGTGCATGTCCCGCTCTCGCAGCAAGGATGGTATCGGCACAGGCCACAACAACATCATCCTCATATCGCAACCCGGACACGGGGTCGCAAATCAAGGGCCAGGCGACGGCCCGCGCGAACTCAAACAGGGAGTCGGCCGGGAAATCCCGCGTGGTGCCTGGACCACAGAC
>DAOUIB010000334.1:0-8676 GCA_034428275.1 Anaerolineae bacterium | reverse complement strand
CCGATCTGCACGAGGTAGCGATCGGTGTTGCCGCCGATGACGCGCAGCTTCTCCTCGCCGAGGTCGGCGCGCAACTCGAGCACGCGGCGCACGCAGTCGGCCGGGCGCGGGCCGAAGGCCGCCAGGTCGCCGAGCAGCCAGATTTCATCGAAATCGCCCCGGGCCCGGAGGTCCGCCCAGGCGGCCTCGAAGGCCGTCCGGTTGCCGTGAATGTCCGCCAGTACCGCCAGTCGCATGCGCGTCCTCCCCATCGGGCAGGAGTATAGCCGGCCAGGGGTATACTGCTGCAATCTCCGCAATCGCGAAGGCCATGTCCATGGCGACTCTGCGCGGCAGGGTGGCGCGCGTCACCTTTCGCAACCCGGAAAACGGCTACGCTGTGCTTCGTCTGGAAGCGCAGGGCCGGACGCCGTCGGGCGCGCGCAACCGCGAGGGGCGCGTGACCGTGGTGGGGGTCATGCCGCAGTTCAACGTCGGCGAGGAACTGGCATTCGGCGGCGAGTGGATCGAGGACGCGCGCTACGGGACGCAGTTCCGCGCGGAGACGGCCACGCCGCTGCCCCCCGTCGGCGAGCGCGGCATCACCAGCTATTTGAGCGGCGGCCTCGTCAAGGGCATCGGCCCGCGCACGGCGGAGCGCATCGTCGAGCACTTCGGCGCCGATACGCTGACGGTGCTGGAGGAGGCGCCGGAGCGTCTGACGGAGGTGCTGCGGCCGGCGCTGGCGCGGGCCCTGGCGGAGGCCTGGCGGGCGCAGCAGGACAGCCGCTACGCCCTGATCTTCCTGCAGGAGCAGGGCGTCAGCGGGCGCATGGCGCAGCGCATCCACGAGCAACTGGGCATGGAGACCATCCCGGCGGTGCAGGCCAACCCCTGGACCCTGGCCGACGAGGTCTACGGCATCGGCTTCCGCCGCGCGGATGACATCGCGCGCAACATGGGCAAGCCGGCCGACGCGGCCGAGCGCCTGCGCGCCGGTCTGCGCTTCGCGCTGTCGGAGATGACGAAGGAGGGCCACGTCTTCGCGCCCCGCGAGGAACTGCTGGCGAAGGCCGCCGACCTGCTGGCGCTGGACGACGACGCGGCACTGGAAGCGGTGCTGCAGCGGGCGCTGCAGGCGGGCGATCTGGTCCCCGGGGACGGGATTGAGGTGGAGGGCCAGGCGGCCATCTACCTGCCGGAGTGGCAGCGCGCCGAGAGCGAGGCCGCGCGGCGTCTCGCGGAGCTGGCGCGCACGCCCTCGACCCTGTCGCAGCGGGCGGCGCGTCTCGACTGGGCGCGTCTCAGCCCCGCGCTGGCGACGAAGGGGGACGCGGAGTTGACGGCGGAGCAGGAGGGCGCGGTGCAGGCGGCCTGCGCGCACAAGCTCAGCGTGCTCACCGGCGGCCCGGGCACCGGCAAGACGACGGCGTTGAAGGGGGTCATCGCGGCGCTGGAGACCCTGAAGGTCAGCGTCGCGCTCTGCTCGCCGACGGGGCGCGCGGCGCGACGCCTGGCGCAGGCCAGCGGGCGCAACGCCAGCACCATCCACCGCCTGCTGGGATACAGCCCCGCCGAGGGCTACGAGCGCAACGAGGACAATCCCCTGGAGCTGGACGTGCTGATCGTCGACGAGGCCTCGATGATCGACCTGCAGCTCTTTCACTACCTGCTGCGCGCCCTGCCGCCCGCGGCGCATTTGCTGCTGGTGGGCGACGTGGACCAGTTGCCCAGCGTGGGCGCCGGCAACGTGCTGCGCGACGTCATCGCCTGCGGCCTGGCGCGGGTCACGCGACTGTCCTTCATTTTCCGCCAGGACGCGGACAGCGGCATCGTGAGCAACGCGCATCGCATCAACCGCGGCCAGATGCCGCTGCTCGACAATCGCCGCGCGGGCGATTTCTTCTTTCTGGAGACGGACGCGGAACGCATCGTCGACGACGTGGTCGGCCTGGTGCGGACGCGCCTGCCGCGGCGCTACGGCCTCGACCCGCTGCGCGACATTCAGGTGATCGCGCCCATGTACCGCGGCGCGGCCGGCATCAACGCCCTCAACGAGGCGCTGCAGGGGGCGCTCAACGGCGACCGGCGCCGGGCCGTCAAGGAGATCGGCGGGCGCAGCTTCCGCGTCGGCGACAAGGTGATGCAAACGCGCAACAACTACGAGAAGGAGGTCTTCAACGGCGACATCGGCTTCATCCACGCCATCGACGAGAACGCCGGCGGCTTCGAACTGGTGATGGACGGGCGCTTTCTCTTCTACGAGTGGGTGGAAGTCGAGGAGCTGCTGCAGGCCTGGTGCATCAGCACCCACCGCAGCCAGGGCTCGGAGTACCCGGCGGTGGTGATGCCCCTGCTGACGCAGCACTACATGATGCTGCAGCGCAACCTCTTGTACACAGCCATCACGCGGGCGCAGCGCCTGGTGGTGATCCCCGGCTCGCGCGCGGCCATCGGCATGGCGCTGCGCAACAACCAGGTGGCGGAGCGGCACAGCGGCCTCGTGCCGCGCATTCAGGCCATGTCGGCGGGTTGAGGCGAATGCGCGTCAGGCGTCGCGTCCGTCGCGCTTTTGCAGGGCCAGCAGGGCGATGAATTCGTAGACCAGGTTGGCGGCCAGCAGGGCGGTGACGCCGGCCGGGTCGTGGGCGGGCAGCACCTCGACCATGTCGAAGGCGACGAAATGCAGGCCGCGCAGGCCGCGCAGCAACTCGTGGCAGACTGCGCCGCTGAAGCCACCGGTCTCGGGCGTGCCGGTGCCGGGCGCGAAGGCCGGGTCGACGAAGTCGATATCGAAGCTGAGATAGCAGTCGCGCCCGCGCAGCAGGTCATGCACCTGCTGCAGCACCTCGTCCACGCCGCGGCGATGCAGTTCGCGCGCCGTCACGACGTGGAAACCCAGATCGCGCGAAAGCTGGACGTCCTGCTCGTCGTAGACCGAACCGCGCAGGCCGATCTGGATGGACTGGCGGGGGTCGATCAACCCCTCCTCCAGCGCGCGGCGGAAGGGCGTGCCATGGGTGTCGAGGCCGCCGTAGTAGCCGCTCCAGATGTCGCCGTGCGAATCGAAGTGCAGCAGCGACAGCGGCTCGTCGCGGAGGGCGCCGGCGGCGCGCAGCAGCGGCAAGGAGACGGAATGGTCGCCGCCGAGGAAGATCGGCGTGACGCCGGCGCGGAAGAGCGTTTCGGCGGCGGCGGCGATGTCCTGGTGCGAGCGCGGCAGGTAACCGGGCACGGTGGGCAGGTCGCCATAGTCCACGCCGGAAAGCGTCGGGAAGAGCGCGACCGCCTGGTCCGGGTGGTAGGGGCGCAGCAGCACGGAAGCGGAGCGGATGGCCTCCGGCCCGAAGCGCGCGCCGACGCGGTAGGTGGCGCCGGTATCGAAGGGCACGCCGGCCACGGCGAAATCGACGCCGTCCAGCTGCGTCACGTGGGGCAGACGCATGAAGCTGCGCAGGCCGCCGTAACGCGGCGAACGCATGCCGTCGGGCGGGTGCCAGGGCGGGCCGTTGCTCATGGTGGGGGCTCTCCGGATGTGATTGCCGCGCGAGTCTAGCAGGCGGGCCGCAGGCGGGCGAACGGGGGCGCGTCGGGGCGTGTCCGAAGCGATGGATGTGGCAGGGCGGGCGCGCTGATAAATCGCCCCTGCAAGCAGCTTTGTAGGGGCGACCTATCAGGTCGCCCCTGCGCCCAGGCTCAGGCGTGGTCGGCGAGGACCAGGTCGGCGGCCTTCTCGCCGATCATGAGGCAGGCGGCGTTGGTGTTGGCATTGACGAGGGTCGGCATGATGGAGGCGTCGGCCACGCGCAGCCCCGCAAGGCCGCGCAGGCGCAGACGCGCGTCGACCACCGCCAGCGGGTCCTGGCCCATGCGGCAGGTGCCGGCCGGATGGTAAACGGTCGAGGCGACCTGGCGCAGGTAGTCGATCAGCTCGTCATCAGACCGGGCGTCGGGGCCAGGCAGGAATTCCGCGCCGCGCCAGGGGTCGAAGGCCGGCATGGCGGCGATCCGCCGCGACAGGCGCAGGCCCGCCAGCAACGCCCGCAGGTCGCGCTCGTCCTGCAGCAGGGCCGGGTCGATCAGGGGCGGCGCGAGGGGATCGGCGGACTGCAGGCGCAGTTCGCCCACGCTGTGGGTGACCACCACGCCGGGGTGGAAGGTGAAGCCGTGGCCCTCGGGCGGGTCGAGCTCATCCAGGGCGGACCAGTTGGGCGCGAAGTGGAGTTGCAGTTCCGGCACATCGGAGTCCTCGCCCAGGCGCATGAAGGCGCAGGCCTCGGCGTTGCTGGAAGTCAGCAGGCCGCTGCGCTCACGGCGGTAGCGCTCGAGTTGCGCCGGGTCGTTCTTCGCCGCCAGGGTGACCGGCTGCGTGCAGTGGCAGGAGACCGGCGCTTCCACGTGGTCGCGCAGGTTGCGGCCGACGCCCGGCAGGTCATGGACGACGGCGATGCCGAGCTCGCGCAGCTGCTGGCCCGGCCCGACGCCGGAGCAGAGCAGCAGTTGCGGCGAGTTGATGGCGCCGCCGCAGAGGATGACCTCGCGCCTGGCGCGCGCCTGAACATGCCGGCCGTCATGCAGGAAGCGCAGGCCGCGGCAACGACGGCCCTCGAACGCCAGCGCGGTCACCTGGGCGAAGGGGATGGCGCGGAAGTTGGGCCGGGCGAGGGCGGCCGGCAGGTAGGCGGCGGCGCTGCTGCGCTCGCCGTCGCGCTGGGTGACCTGGATCAGGCCGCAGCCCTCCTGCTCGCCGTCGTTGAAGTCGGGGTTGGGGCGCAGGCCGGCCTGTTGCGCGGCGGCGACGAAGACCGGACTGAGGGGGTTGGGGTCGCGCAGGTCGGAGACGTGCACGGGGCCACCCACGCCGTGATGCCGGGACGCGCCGCGCTGCTGGTGTTGCGACCTGCGGAAGAAGGGCAGGACGTCGGCGTAAGCCCAGCCGTGGTTGCCGAGGGCCGCCCAGCGATCGAAGCAGGCCGGGTGGCCGCGCTGGTAGACCATGGAGTTGATCGAACTGCTGCCGCCGTAGAGTTTGCCGCGCGGGACGGGCACGCGGCGGCCGTTCAGGCCGGCCTGGGGCACGCTGCGGTAGTCCCAGTCCATCGCCGTGCCCAACAGGTTGGGGAAGCGGCCGGGGATGCGCAGGTCCTCGTGCTCGTCGGGCCCGCCGGCCTCCAGCAGCAAGACGCGCCAGCGGCCGTTCTCGCTGAGGCGCGCGGCGAGGGCGCAGCCGGCCGACCCGGCGCCCACCACGATGAAGTCGGCCTCCGGCGGCGCATCCACCCTGGCGTCGGGCCTCTTCACCGGCTCAGACCCCGAGGCGGTTGCGGCGCAGGATCTCGTCGCTGCTCTGGCAGGTGGTCGGCTGGTGACCGGGCAGGGGCAGCAGACGCTCGTGGATGGTGTCGAGGATCCAGTCGGCCTGGGGGAAGAACATCGCCTCCAGTTCCGCCGGCGGGGTGATCCAGTTGCGCGCGCCGACCACGGCGGGCGGCCCGTCGAGCGCGTCGAAGGCCAGCTGGGTGATGTTGGCGGCCATGGTGTGCAGGAAGGAACCGCGCTCGCAGGCGTCGGAGACGAGCACGACGCGGCCGGTCTTGTTCACGGAATCCAGGATGGGTCCGTAGTTGAGCGGGTTGATGAAGCGGGCGTCGATGACCTCGGCGGCGAGGTCGTGGCGCTCCTGCAACTGTTCCGCCGCTTCCAGAGCGCGGTAGAGCGTGGCGCCCACGCTGAGGATGGTGAGGTCCTCGCCCTCGCGGCGCAGGGCCGGTTCGCCCAGGGGCAGCTGGTACTCTGCGACGGGCACGCCGCCGGGCTCGAGGGTCTCGGTCAGGGTGTAGAGGCGCTGGCTCTCGAAGAAGACCACCGGGTCCGTGCCCTGCAGGGCCAGCGAGAGCATGCCCTTCGCGTCGTACGGCGTGGCGGGGAACATCACCTGCAGGCCGGGCACGTGCGCGACCAGCGAGGACCAGTCCTGCGAGTGCTGCGCGCCGTACTTCATGCCGACCGAGACGCGCAGCACCAGCGGCATCTGCAGCAGACCGGCGGACATGGCCTGCCACTTGGCCATCTGGTTGAAGATTTCGTCGCCGGCGCGGCCCATGAAGTCGCAGTACATCAGCTCGGCGACGACGCGCCCGCCGCTGAGCGCGTAGCCGACCGCCGTGCCGACGATGGCGCCCTCGGAGATGGGGCTGTTGAAGAGGCGGTGATGCGGCAGGCACTCGGTCAGGCCGCGATAGACGCCGAAGGCGCCGCCCCAGTCGCGGTTCTCCTCGCCCCAGGCGACCAGCGAGGGGTCGTCGTAAAAGCGCAGCAGCAGGGCTTCGAAGAGGGCCTCGGCGAAGGTCAGCGCGCGCAGCGGCGAGCGGGGGTTCCCCTCCTCATCGAGGCCGAAGCGCTGCTTGTGGCGCGTGACCCTGAGGCGCGTCTCCTCCAGCGGCAGCAGCGTTTCGGGCTCGGCCTGCCACATGCGGGCGCGCTGCCCGCCGGAGAACATCAGGCCCGCGACGTCGGCGGCGGCATGCAGACGCGGCGAGCGGTCGCTCGAGCTGGCGGCCCGCAAGACGTGGCGCAGCTGCTCCTGCGCCTCGTCGAGCAGGGCATCCAGCGCGTCCTGGTCGCAGTGGCCCTGCTCCAGCAGGGTCGCCGCGTGGCTGGCGAGGGGGTCCTGCGCGCGCCACATCTCAATTTCCTCGCGCGTGCGGTAGGCGGAGGCGTCGGAGGGGCTGTGGCCGGCGAAGCGGTAGGTGACGGTATCCAGCAGCACCGGGCCGCGTCCGGCCTCCAGGGTGGCGCGCTTGCGGGCGATGGCGTCGGCCACCGCCAGGGGGCTGAAGCCGTCGATGCGTTCGGCGTGCATGGCGTCGGGGTTGACGCCCATGGCCATGCGCGCCAGCATGCCGAAACCCATGGTCTCGCCCTGGGGCTGGCCGCCCATGCCGTAGAAGTTGTTCATGAAGTTGAAGAGGACGGGCGGGGCGCCGCCCGGCTCCAGTTGCCACAGGGTGCGGTACTGGTCCATGGCGGCGAACATCATGGCTTCCCAGACCGGGCCGCAGCCGGCGGCGGCGTCGCCGATGTTGGCGATGACGATGCCCTTGCGGCGGTTGATGCGCTTGAAGAGGGCCGCGCCGACGGCGATATCGGCCGAGGCGCCGACGATGGCGTTGTTGGGCATGACGCCGAAGGGCGGGAAGAAGGCGTGCATCGAGCCGCCCATGCCCTTGTTGAAGCCGGTCGCCCGCCCCAGAATCTCGGCCAGCGTGCCGTAGAGCGTGAAGGCCAGCGCCAGTTGCCGCAGGTCGGCGCCGGCCGGCGTGAAGCCCTCGACGACGCGCAGGACTTCGCCCTCCATGTAGCTTTCCATGATGCGCAGCAGGCGGGCGTCCGGCAGTTTGTCGATGGCCGAGAAGGACTTCGCCAGAATCTCGCCATGGCTGCGGTGCGAGCCGAAGATGAAGTCCTCCGGCTCCAGATGGACGCACTGCCCCACGGCCGCGGCCTCCTGGCCGATCGAGAGGTGCGCCGGGCCGCCGTGCTGACAGTCAATGCCGGCCCAGGCGCCCTCGCGCTTGATGTGTTCCAGCATGGTCTCGAACTGGCGGATGTAGAGCATGTCGCGGTAGATGCGCAGCAGACCCTCGCTGCCGTAACGGGCGGCGTCGGCCGCCGGGTCCGGGCGCCAGGCGTTGGCCGGCAGGTCCGGCGCGGTGATCGTCGCGGCGCGGCGCGCCTCGATCGGGTCGATGGGGATACTTTTGGTCATGGAACCTCGTCCGCTTCGCTGTGGTCGGCGGGGCTGATGGCGCCCTCGATCCGCGTCAGATGCCGCGCGAGGTCCTGCAGGAAGCGGGCGGCGGGCGCGCCATCCAGCACCTGGTGGTCGATCGTCAGCGACAGGCCGACATGCGGCAGGAAGGCCACCACGCCATTTTCCTGCACGGCCTTCAGGTGGATGGCCCCGACGCCCAGAATGCCCGCCTGGGGCGGGTTGAGGACGGGCGTGAAGCTTTCGACGCCGTAACTGCCGAGGTTGCTGACGGTGAAGGTCGCCCCTTCCAGTTCCTGCGGCTGGACGGCGCCATCGCGACAGGCGCGGACCAGTCGCCGCGCCTCGTCGGCCAGTTGCTGCAGGCCGAGGCGGTCGGCATCGCGGATGACGGGCACGTAGAGCCCGCGCGGCGTATCCACGGCGAAGCCCAGATGCACCACCCGGAAGCGCAGGATCTGGTCCTCCGCCAGCTGGGCGTTCAACTCCGGATGCGCCGCCAGGGTTTGCGCCACGGCGTAATGCAGCAGGTCGTTGATGGTGACCGCGCGCAGCGCCGGGCCGATCTCGCCCGCTTTCAGACGCTGGCGCAGGGCCAGCAGGGCGCGCGCGTCGGCGTGCGCGTGCAGCGTCAACTGGGCCGTGCTCTGCAGCGATTCCAGCATGCGGCGGGCGGTGACGCGCCGCGCCCCGCGTAAAGGCACGCGCTGCACGTCCGCCTCCGCCGCCGCCGTCGCGGGGATCAGGTCGCGGCGCCGGATGCGTCCGCGCGGGCCGCTGCCGCGCGTCGGCAGGCTGTAGCCGCCCTCGCGCAGCACCGCCTGCGCCACGGGCGTCAGACGCGGCTGACCCGCAAGGGCGGCCTGCACGTCGCGTTCGAGGATGCGGCCGCCAGGGCCGCTGCCATTCAAGGCGGTCAAGGCGAT
>DAOUIB010000333.1:0-2429 GCA_034428275.1 Anaerolineae bacterium | reverse complement strand
CCCGCCGGGCGCGTGGGCGCGATGCTGCCGGTCATGGTCGCTCCAGAAGACGTGCTGGACGCGGTCCAGCCCCATGTGCACCTGCAGCGCGAAGTCCCAGGGCTTTGTGCGCAGCAAGTGGCAGAAGACCCGATGCTGCTGCTCCGCCCCGTCCATGAGCGATTGCAGCAGACGGTCCCGGTCCCAGGCACGGAAGTCGGGCACATCAAAGCGATAATCCGGCGCCAGCTGCCGCAGTTCCTGACGCAAGACGGCGGGCCAGGTGCAGGCGCTGTCCAGGCCCGGCGTCAGCGGGCCGCTGACCAGGTGACCGCGCAGAGGTTGCACCGGCCAGGTCTGCGGCAGGCCCATGACCAGGCAGTCGCGCCCCGCAGCGCCGAGCAGGTCATGCGCGCGCGGATGTCGCAGGCTGAGGCTGTCGGCCAGGCGCTGCATCCGATAGCTGCCCCTTACCCGTTGGCGGAAGCCGTAGAGACCCAGTTCGCCGGGGTCGCGGCCGCTGAGCATGCTGGACCAGGCGGGCACGGTGATGCAGGGAATGCAGGAGCGCAGTTCCCCCCAGGCGCCATCGCGGCGCAGGGCGCCAAGGGTGGGCAGATCATTGGCGAAGCTCTCAAATGCCAACTGCGGGCTGGCGCTGTCAAGCCCCACGAGCAGCAGGCGCCGGCGACGGCGCAGCAATCGCATGCAGTCAGGCCGGCTGCGGGTCCGCCTGTGGCGTCATGATCAGGCCGCGCTCGCGCAGCAGGTCGAGCACGATGGCGGCATTGTCTTCCGCGTCCCTTGCGACAGTCTGCAGGGTGACTTCCGGATTCAAGGGAGGCTCATAGGGGTCGTCGATACCGGTGAAGCCGCGGATTTCCCCTGCGCGCGCCCGGGCGTAAAGGCCCTTGCTGTCGCGCGCTTCGCAGACCTCCAGCGGCGTGTCCAGATAGACCTCAATGAAGTCCGGGCCGACCATGTTGCGCACGTCGTCGCGCGTGGCGCGCCAGGGGCTGATCGCCGCGCAAATGACGATGCCGCCGTGGCGCACAATCTCGGCCGCCACGAAGCCGATGCGCCGGATGTTGGTGTCACGGTCCTCCTGGCTGAAGCCGAGGCCCTTTGAGAGGTGCGTGCGCACGATGTCGCCGTCCAGCACGGTCACCTGGCGACCGTGTTCCATCAGCAGCACGGTCAACAGGTCCGCTGTGGTGGACTTGCCGGAGCCGCTGAGGCCGGTCAGCCAGATGCAGGCCCCCTGGCGGTGCCGCGGCGGCCGGGCATCGCGGAGAATCTCGGCCACTTCGGGGCGCGTGAACCAGTCCGGCAGCGCCCGCCCGCGCCCCAGATAGTCTTCCCGCACCTGGGTGCCGGAAATGTCGGCGACCTCGGTTTCCGCTTCAACCCGGTTAATTTCCTCAAAGCGGCGCTCGCGCGGCAGATAGACCAGTTTGCGGAAGGGAATGACCCCAACGCCCAGCTCTTCCTCATGCGCCTGCACCAGTTCCTGGGCATCGTAGGGGCCGTAAAAGGGGCGTCCCAAAGAATCGTCTCCAGGCCCGGCGTGGTCGCGGCCGATGATGATGTGGTTCGCGCCGTGGTTGCGGCGAATGATGGCGTGCCACAGCGCCTCGCGCGGGCCGGCCATGCGCATCGCCAGCGGCAATAGCGAAAGCAGAATCCTGTCCTGCTCATAGTAGCGGTCGACGAGCGCGCGGTAGGCCCGCACCCGGGTGAAGTGATCGATGTCTCCGGGACGCGTCATGCCCACCACCGGGTGCAGCAACAGGACGCCGTCAACGTCCTCGACGGCGCGCTTGGTCAATTCTTCGTGGGCGCGGTGGAGGGGATTGCGCGTCTGAAAGGCCACCACGTCGCGATGCCCGAATTCCTCCAGCAGGGCGCGCGTTTCGGTCGGCGTGCGGCGCAGAAAGCGGAAGTCCGGATGCGGCGGCACCTGCAGCACCTGCAGTTTCCCCGCCACGTTCAGGGGGCCCCAGCGATGCATTTCGGCCACGAGGGGGTGACGCGCATCCAGGCTGCCAAACACTTGCAGCGAGTCGGCGTCCCGGTCCCAGGGGTAGATTTCCTCCACCAGCATCGTTGCCAGCAGGTTGTTCTTGCTGTCGCGCAATGCGATTTCCTGGTCCAGCCGCAGGTCGCTGTCCTCGCTGACGGGTAAGGTCACCGGTATGGGGAACAGGGTGCCATCCGCCAGACGCATATCCTCTATCACCCGTCGGTAATCGGCCTGCCCCATGAAGCCTTCCAGCGGCGAGAATCCGCCGGTGGCCAGCAACTCCAGGTCACAGACAGCGCGTTCGCTCAACTGGATCGAGGGCAAGGACCCGGCATGGGCATGGGCATCTTCCAGTTGCTCCGGCGCCGTCAAGAGATTGACCAGGCGCCCCCCCCAGGGGGCAATCAGGATCGATTGCTCTTTCGAC
>DAOUIB010000332.1:0-6159 GCA_034428275.1 Anaerolineae bacterium | reverse complement strand
GCGCTACTGGGCAACAGCGGCGTCCGTTGGCTGCGCGGGGCGGGCTGGCTCGGTCGGGCAAAGCGGATGCCATGAAGGGCGGCTTCCCCGCCTGGCTGCCGGTTGAGGATCGCTGGCGCATCGCCGGCTCAATGGCGCACTGGTTCGACACCCTCGGCGCCGTCCGGGAATTCGCGGGCTTCACCTTCTGCGTTTATCTCTGCGGCGCGCTGGCGCTCCCGCGGGACGTGCTGGATGCGGCCCGCGTCGACGGAGGGCCGGTCTGGCGTCGTCTGTGGGCGGTGACGCTGCCGCTGCTCGGCCCGACGATCCTCGTCGCCACGGCGCTGGACCTCTTCCGCGTCGTGCAGATCCTTGACCGGCCGCAGATCACGCTCTACGGCGGCCTCGGCGAAAGCGGCAGCACGGGCCTGATCTACCTGATCCAGGTGTCCTTCAGGGAGGGCCTGTTCGGTTACGCCGCCGCCCTCCTTGTCGCCAGCTACGTCGTCGCCGCCCTGGCGGCCGCGCTACTGGGCAACAGCGGCGTCCGTTGGCTGCGCGGGGCGGGCTGGCTCGGTCGGGCAAAGCGGATGCCATGAAGGGCGGCTTCCCCGCCTGGCTGCCGGCGGCGCTCCCGACTGTCGCGCTGGCCTGGTTGTACGCCACGCTGGCCGTACTCGGCATGCTGGCCCTGTGTACCCTGGCGGGTCACGCCCTGGCGCGCATGCGTTTCCGCTGGCACGGGCCACTGTTCTGGTCGGCGCTGGTCCTGTTGCTCATGCCGGACCACGTGCTCCTGCCATCGCTCCATTTGTCCTCCGCTCCGGGCGGGACGCTGGAGGGCCAGTTCGCCTGGCGGGTTGCGGGCAGCCATCACATGCGCCTGCACCTGGCCCTCGGCCTTCTTCTCCTGCGTCAGTGCTTTCGCCGCGTCCCGGCCGATTACGAGGTTGCCGCTCAGCTTGAGGGCGCCGGCCCCTGGCAGGGCTTTTGCCGCGCAGCCCTGCCCCTGGCGACGCCCGTCATCGCTCTCCTGGCGCTCTTCGTCAGCCGGGCCGTCTTCGACGCCGTCCATGAACTCCCGGCCCTTTCCGGCGCCCTTGATGTAGCCGGTTTCGGGCGTGACGGCATGATCGATTTCCGCGCATTGGCGCGCGACTGGCGCATTGGCGAGGTTGCGGGCATACTTGTCGGCACTGCACCGCTCCCGCTCGTTGTTCTCTTCGGCCTGCGTCCCTGGTCGCAGGGACGGGTGAGCGGGGGCATCCGTGGTTGAACGCTGCACCCGGGAGGACGGCATGAGCATCTTTCACCGGCCGGCGGACGGCATCGTCGGCGATGTCATCCCCTTTTACTGGCAGGGTCTGTATCATGCCTTCTACCTGAAAGCGCCCCTGCCGCCGCGGCGCGAGGGCGCCTTTCACACCCCCTGGGCGCACCTGGTCTCAAGTGACCTGGCGCACTGGGAGGAATGGCCGGAGGCCATCGGCCCCGGCGGCCCCGGCGACCCGGACGAGATCAGTTGTTTCACCGGCTCGGTGATCGAGAAGGACGGCCTGTTCTACATGTTCTATACGGGCTTCGCCGGCCGCGACAGGCCGCAGACGGTCTGCCTGGCCACCAGCGAGGACCTGCGCAGCTGGCACAAGGACCCGCGCAACCCGCTGATCGTGGCCGACCCGCGCTGGTACGAGGCGATCGACTGGCGCGATCCCTTCCCCTTCTGGAACGAGGAAGCCGGCGAATACTGGATGTTGCTGGCCGCGCGCGAGCTGGAAGGGCCGGACAATCGCCGCGGCTGCCTCGCCCTGATGACCTCGCCCGACCTGCTGGAGTGGACGGTGCAGCCGCCCTTCTGGGCACCGCGCCTGTATTACACCCACGAATGCCCGGACCTCTTCCGTCACAAGGGACAGTGGGTGCTGGTCTATTCCACCTTCAGCGAACGCAACATCACCCATTTCCGCGTCAGCGATTCCCTGGCCGGGCCCTGGCTGGCGCCGCACAACGACGGCTTCGATGGCCGCGCCTACTACGCCGCCAAGACCGCCGGCGACGGGGCACGACGTTTCGTCTTCGCCTGGGACCCGACGCGCGAGGGGGACCGGGACAGCGGCGGCTGGGAATGGGGCGGCGACATGGTCGTGCACGAAGTCACCGACGACCTGGGCGTGAAGCCGGTGGAGGCCCTGCTGGAGCGCTTCAGCGAACCATGCGCGACCCGCCTTGAGCCGCATTGCGGCACCTGGGATACGGTCAATGGCGCGCACCGCGCGGCCTTCGACGACGGCTTCTCCGCCGCGACGCTGGGCGAGTTGCCGCACACGGCGGCGCTCGGCGCCAGCATTCGTTGTGACGACCGGACGCGTTCCTGCGGCCTGCTGCTGCGCGTGGACGAGGCGCTGGAGAAGTATTACCAGGTGCGCTGGGAACCGCAGGCCGGGCGCATCGTGTTTGACCGCTGGCCGCGGCCCGGCGACGAGCCCTTCATCCTCGAGCGGCCGCTGAACGACTGTGAGCAACTGGACCTGCGCGTCCTGGTAGAGGGCAGCGTGGTGGTCGTTTACGCCAACGACGAGGTGGCGCTGACCTGCCGCATGTACGACCACGTGACGGGCGCCTGGGGCCTCTTCGTCAACGAGGGCCAGGCCACCTTCAGTAATTTGAGTTGCGCGGCCGGATGACAGACGGTCGCGGGGATTTGATGCAGCGACACAAGGGGAGTTGACCTTGGCAACTTCAAGTTTTTCAAAAGATGCCATGCGCATCATGCAGGGCAAAAAGGGCGAGGGCATCAAGGGCAAGGGTGTTCCGCGCGTAATCTTTCAGCCGGAGACCAGCCATGCCCTGCGCGACGGGATCAGTCTGCTGGCCGGCGCCATCCGCCCCACGCTGGGGCCCTCCTCCGGCACGGTGGCCATCAACTACATCACGAAGGAAAAGGGCCGGCCGGAGCTGCTGGACAGCGGCGGCGTGATCGCGCGGCGCATCATCGAGCTGGAGGATGCCAGCGAGGACATGGGCGCCATGCTGCTGCGCGCCATGGTCTGCCGCCAGCACGACGAGATCGGCGACGGCACGGCCACCGCCACGGTGCTCTTCGAGGCCATCTACAAGGCGGGCCTGCGCTACATCGCCGCCGGCGGCAACGGCCAGCGTCTGCGCCATCACCTGGAGCAATTGCTGCCGCTGGTGCTTGGCGAACTGGAGCGCCAGACCTACGCCATCGACAGCATCGAAGACTACGCGCGCATCGCCGAATCCCTGTCGCATGACCCGCCCATGGCCGAGATGATGGGCGAAATCTTCGACGTCATCGGCGAATACGGCCAGCTGGACATTCGCAAGGACAACACGCGCGGGCTGCGCCGCGACTACGTCGAGGGCATCTACTTCAACAGCGGCCTTTTGTCGCGCGTGCTGGTCAACGATCAGGTCGTGAAACGCATCGAGTTGCTCGACACCAACATTTTCATCTGCGACTTCACCATCAACGACCCGCGCGAGCTCTTCCCGGTGATCGAGTGCGCCGTGGACGCAAAGCTCAAGTCCCTGGTGATTTTTGCGCGGAACATGAACGAGGCCGCCCTCTCGCTGGTGCACGCAGCCAACCGCGCCGACCGCTTTCAGGCGCTGGCCCTCAAGATCCCGGACCCCAACCCGGACATGCGCAACGCCGCCATCGAGGACCTGTCGGTGCTCACCGGCGCGACGCCCCTGCTCAAGGTTATGGGGCATACCCTCGAATCGATCACCCCGGCGCACTTCGGCCGTACGCGGCGCTTCTGGGCCACGTCGCACCAGTTCGGTCTGCACGGGCCGCGCGGCAATCCGCGGCAGTGGCGCCAGCATCTGCTGCGTCTGGAGGAGCAGTTCCGCGTCGAGAAGGACAAGGAACAGCGCGACCAGCTGGAGGCGCGCATTGGCAAGCTGCTGGGCGGCTCGGCCACGCTCTT
This sequence comes from Anaerolineae bacterium, assembly GCA_034428275.1. GTDB lineage: Bacteria > Chloroflexota > Anaerolineae > Aggregatilineales > Phototrophicaceae > JAGWBD01. The sequence goes on along the minus strand of DAOUIB010000332.1, from coordinate 2,221 downwards.
CGTCGGGGGCTCGACCGAGCCGGAGATCGAGATTCGCAAGAACCTGGCGGAGCGCGCGGCCACGTCGGTGCGCATGGCGCTGCGCGAGGGCGTGTTGCCCGGCGGCGGCCTGGCGCTGATGAACGCGCGGCCGGCCCTGGAAGCGCGTCTGGACGCGGCGACGGAAGCCGACGAACGCGCCGCCATCGGCATTCTGCTGGATGCCCTGGCGACGCCGACGCGCACCATCTACGAGAACGCGGGCTACGACTCCGGCGACGTGATGGCCAAAATGTCCTTCGCTCCCCCCGGTTCCGTGTTTGACGTTCTGAGCGGCGAGGTGGTGGACCTGCAGGAAGCCGGCATCCTCGACTGCGCCACGGTGGTCAAGCGCTCCACGCGCAACGCCATCGCCACCGCCGCGCTGGCGCTGACCATCGACGTGCTGGTACATCTGCGTGAGCCGGAAATGATTGGAGAGCCGACCTGATGGATGCCGCACAAACCACGCTGGAATCCATGACGACCTTCGCCCTCGCGGCCAGCGACGGGCAACTCTTCGCCGGGCGCGCCGGCGGCCTCTACCGCTCGCTGGATGGCGGCGCCGGCTGGGAATACGCCAGCGGGCAGCTGGGCGAGGAAGGCGCGATCGCGACCACCTCGCTTGCAGCGCGCGGGCGGGACATCTTCGCCGGCATCAACGGCGGCGTGCTGCGCTCCAGCGATGGCGGCGGGACCTGGTTCACCGCCGCCCTGAGCAATCCCCCGCCGCTGGTCGTGGCCCTGGCGCTGTCCCCGGGCTACGAGGAAGACGGCGCGCTGCTGGCCGGCAGCGCCGAGGACGGCATTTTCGCCTCCACCGACCGCGGCGTCACCTGGCGCGGCTGGAATTTCGGCCTGATCGACCTCAACGTCAACGCCCTCGCCTGGGCCACGCCCTCGCTGGCCTTCGCCGGCACGGAGAGCGGCATCTTCCACAGTCGCAACGGCGGCCGCGCCTGGCGCCCGCTGCCCTTCCCGATGGACCTCGCGCCGGTCATCAGCCTGCAGCTTTCGCCCGACTTTGAGACGGACGGGACGCTGTTCGCCGGCAGCGAGGAACATGGCCTGCAGGTCAGCCGCGACAGCGGCGAGTCCTGGGGGGCCGTGTCCCTGCCGGTGGAGGGCGAGGCCGTGAACGCCATGGCCAACACGGCGCGAGGTCTGGCGCTGACGCTGGACGAGTATCTGCTGCTCGGGCGTGAGGGCGGCGCGAGCTGGGAGACGCTGCGACAATTCCCGGGCCAGACGGGTCTGGCGCTGCTGGCTCAGGGCGACCAGTTGCATCTGGCGCTCTCCGGCGGCGAGGTGGTGACGCTGGAGTTGTAGGCCAGGGTTTGGTGCGACGACAGAATCTGGCCAGCCCTCACCCCAAACCCCTCTCCCTCAGGGAGAGGGGCTTTAACTTTCGTCAATTTGCCGGACATTTACTTCCGGCCACGCCGAATTGAATTCCTGGTCCCTATCTCCCCGAAATGGTTGCTGCCGCAGGCGGAACAGCAGGGGCTGAAGTCTTGTGCAGATCCAGTCGGGAGAAACACCGAAGACACCCGTCCCAGGACCTGGAAGCCCCTCTCCCTGAGGGAGAGGGGTTTGGGGTGAGGGCCGAAAATTGCCACACAGATCGTTTTGCATTTTCTTGGACCATTGACCTTTGTGAATTGTTGCACGATCTTGCGTCCCGTGGTATAATGAAGGTTAGAGGCGGGGCCTTGCACCTGCCTTTTTCGTTCTGGAAAAGGTGGATTGTCCACCAGGAGGCACACATAGAAGATTGGGGGTGATAAAAATGGAATCATTCGATCCGGTGCTGGTTCAAGCGCTAGTAGCAGTGGGGAACCGCATACTTGTCAGAATCGTTGATTTCCTGATGAACAAACTTTTGTACAAACTTTCTTGAAAGCCCACTTGGCTCGAATGAAAGAATGGGACCAAAGTTTGTAGCACAGAGGGTGGTGAAGAGGGCAAGGACTCTTCGCCACCTTCACTGTTAAACAGTCCATTGCACGCCAACCCGCCCCGGGATTGGGTAAACTCCGGTCCTGCTCCCCTTGTTCATGACTCAAGAGAGGAATTACGCCGATGGCCGGACCGCGACAATTCCCGGATACGCTGGAAGCGCAACTGAAGGCCCTGGAGGGCGACGCGGAAGTGCAGGGCTACGTCGCCGGGCGCGAGGCGCTGGCGGACGACCCGGCGCGCC
>DAOUIB010000331.1:0-1628 GCA_034428275.1 Anaerolineae bacterium | reverse complement strand
ATATCCTACGGGATAGTAGGGCAGGAAGGCCGGGCGACGCTGTTCATCCGCGTTGGCAAACATGGCCTCCAGAGCAGGTAGCCCCCTCACAGCTCGCCCTCCAGTTGCTGAATCACGGTGTCAAGGTCCTTGTCGCCGCGGCCCGACAGATTGACCAGCATCACGGAGTCGCGCGGCATGGATGGCGCCCGTTTAATGGCCTCGGCGACGGCGTGCGCGCTCTCCAAAGCGGGAATGATGCCTTCCAGCCTGCTCAGCACCTGGAAGGCCGCCAGCGCTTCCTCGTCCGTCGCCAGGGTGTAGTGGGCGCGTTCTTCCGCGCGCAACCAGGCGTGCTCCGGCCCTACCGAGGCATAGTCCAGGCCTGCCGATATGCTGTGCGTGTTCATGATCTGGCCGTCCTGGTTCTGCAGCACGAAGGAGCGCGTGCCGTGCAGCACACCAGGCCGTCCCAGCGACGGGTCGGCGAAGCGCGCGGCGTGAGCGCCGCTGGCAATGCCGTGGCCTCCCGCCTCCACGCCGATGAGATCGACCGCCTCGTCGTCGCGGAAAGCGTGAAACAGCCCGATGGCATTGCTGCCGCCGCCAACACATGCCACGCAGACGTCCGGCAGTTGACCGCTCGCTTCCAGCATTTGTTCGCGCGCTTCCAGCCCGATCACGCTCTGAAACTCCCGCACCATCAAGGGGTAGGGATGCGGCCCCAGCGCCGAGCCAAGCAAATAAAAGGTGTCCCGAACGTTGGTGACCCAGTCGCGGATCGCCTCGTTGATGGCGTCCTTGAGCGTGCGACTGCCGCTCTCGACAGGGATGACTTCGGCCCCCAGCAGGCGCATGCGGAAAACATTCGGTTGCTGACGCGCGATATCGACGCTTCCCATGTAGACGTGGCAGTCCTGCCCCAGCAGCGCCGCAACAGTCGCACTGGCGACGCCGTGTTGACCGGCGCCGGTCTCGGCCACGATCCGTCGCTTGCCCATGCGTTGCGCCAGCAGGGCCTGGCCCATCGCGTTGTTGATCTTGTGGGCGCCTGTATGCGCCAGGTCCTCGCGTTTGAGCCAGATACGCGCGCCTCCCAGGTGCTCGCTGAGGCGCGAGGCGTAGGTGAGAGGCGTGGGCCGGCCCGTGTAGGTGGCCTGCAATTGTGCGAACTGCCGCAGAAAGCTCTCGTCCGCCATGGCATTCGCAAATGCCGCTTCCAGTTCGTCAAGCGCGGGCACCAGAGTCTCGGGCACGAAGCGTCCGCCGTACTCTCCGAAGTAACCGCGAGCGTCGGGCGTAGGCGCTGCAGAGTCGGCGCTGCGATTCATGGCTGCCCTTCCATTTGCTCATTCACAATGCGTTCCCCATTCAAAACCCGCCGGGCGAGCAGCAAGGCCTCGTTGAACATCGCTTCATGGCGCGGGACAAAATCCTTCAGCGCCAGGACACAGGGGCCGGCGGGTGTCTCCGCCTTTAGGTTGCTTCGCCTGCCTGCAAACAACTCGAGTCCTTCGTTCACCGGTACCGCGACGAGGTCGGCGACTTCCGGCTGCATTACCGGGTAACTCGTCAGCGGGGGTCCGCTGACGTAGACAAAAGTATCGGCAATTTCGCGGTCGATGAGGCCGTTCCAGCGCGCATCAATG